>NC_018016.1:1540000-1840000 GCF_000265465.1 Ornithobacterium rhinotracheale DSM 15997 | reverse complement strand
ATGGCTAAAGGTTTAATCTTTTAAAATCTGCTCGATGATTTTTTTGGTAATCAAATAAGTAGGTCGCACGCCTGTGAGCCCTAGCCCACCCGAAGCCAAAGTACTTCCTGTTTCCAGCGGATTATCCGACGCATAATAAGCATAACGCACCTTGATATCTGGCTGAATGTGCCCACGAATTTTGCTCGCAATTTGAATGGCTTTGTGGTAATGTGCCCCTTCCATCTCAAGCCCTACGCAACCCCAAGAGGTGTCTCGGAAGAAATGTAGCAAATCCTTGTTTTGCAGAGATGTACCAAGCACAGTGATCATCATTCCTTGGTACACGCCCAGCTCTTCGTTACAGAAGTCTGAGAAAGTTAATTCATTATGGAAAGGATAATTATCGGCTGTCCCCTCAAATACATGCGAAGTCGGCACAATGATATCCCCTTTCTGCCCTTCTAGAATTCCAGCTTTTCCCATGATTGAAATACTTTCCACCTTCATGTGCGTGCGAGTTTCGTGTGCTTTGTAAGGTTTCAGCAACTCGTCCATTACTTCAAAGGCTTGCTCCCCAAAGGCATAATCCATGACAAGTAGCACGGCGTCTTTTGATTTAAATTCAGAAAAAGCGGTTTCTTTTAAATTCAAATTCTGTAAATCAATGATTTGAACATTGATATTTGCACCCGAAGTGTCTTCGATTTTTAACATTCCTGCTTTGGTGGCATATTCGTTTACTTTTTCACGCAAGGCTTTGTGATGCTTGCTCGAAAGTTTTTCGTACACGCTGAATTTTTCTTCTTCTACATAAGTTTCGCCCAAAGCATGATGCGCAAAAAGCATATTCATCACACTGTGCATATTGGAGCTGATGATATGCAGTGGCCGGTGAATTAAATTATTGTCGTATAATACTTTTTTAATCTGGTTTGCCCACTTTTCGCCCGTTGCATGATGACCAATTTGAGAAATCAAAGTGGCTGTAAATGCGATTTCTCGGTGAATTTCGCCCAAAGCATCTAATTGACTTAATCTCCCCATCCAATACACCACATGGAACAATCTGTCTGGCTTATTGGGCGTAGAGAAAGATTCATGCGCTCGGTATACTTCCTCGTAGGTGCGCCCCAAAATATCGGAAAGATGCATCAAAGCCACAGCTCGTGCTTTATCGGTCACGGGCTCTTGGCTAAAGATAAATTCCTCCAACTTCTGCCACAGACGATTAGGCTTTTTAAGATTTGTGCCTATGGCTTTATCTCTGATTTTATCCGCCTCGTGATAAAAGAAAGTGAGGTGCGTGAGCACATCATAAATCTCGCTTCGTCCGCGAGAAACCTCAATATTCATTTGCTCCTCATCGATTCGGTAGCAATTGCGACGACGCTTGGCTGGGACAATTACCTCAAAAGTGGCATCGTTATATCCCTCTGCCGCAGTGAGGTTGATGTATGCACACTCCTCGATGCCTTGTGGCAAGCGATCGAGCACATAATTCAGCCCGTCGAGTTCTACTTTGTTGGGATCCGAAATAGAGCCATAAATTTCGGGATTTAATCGGAGTAACAAATCGCGCAAGGCGTTTCCAGAATTGCCACTCACTCTGAACGAGCCTCGATAAAACAAATGGCGCATGGTGATGTA
The DNA here is from genome assembly GCF_000265465.1 of Ornithobacterium rhinotracheale DSM 15997. Classification (NCBI taxonomy): domain Bacteria; kingdom Pseudomonadati; phylum Bacteroidota; class Flavobacteriia; order Flavobacteriales; family Weeksellaceae; genus Ornithobacterium; species Ornithobacterium rhinotracheale. The sequence continues at coordinate 1,838,371 of NC_018016.1, read as the reverse complement.
TAAACGCTCGATGGCTTCGGTAGATTTTCTAGCTAAAGGTGAATTTGTTACCATAGGATTAAAATAATTTATTGTTTTGTAATTCTTTTTGTGCAATCATAAGCTGCTCGTACCAAGCTTCGCCAAATTTTCTGATTAAGGCTTCTTTAGCAAATTCGGCAACCGTAACGCCTAATTCCTTGCCCAATACGCAGGCATCTTTACAAATGTCCCAAGCATGATAGTTCACGGCACTAAAGCTTTTGTATTTATTGACACGAATGGGGTATAAATGGCACGAAATCGGTTTTTTGTAATCAATAGCTCCCTCGGAATGTGCTTTTTCTATGGCACAACGCGTGCCTCCATTTTCAAAAATCACATAGGCACACTCGGCATTGTTTACAAGTGGGGTTACCCAATCATCTTCAAAATCTTTGACATACTTGCCTTGTTCCTCAGTGGCTTGAATACCCTCGGCTCTCATGTAAGGTTTTACTTTTTCGTAGATTTCATCTAAAATAGGCAACTCCTCCTCTTCCAGCGGAGCTCCGCTATCGCCCTCCACACAACAGATTCCCTTACAAGCTTTTAGATTACAAACAAATTCTTTTCTTAGTACATCGGTACTGATTACGGTATAGTCAATCTGAATCATATCGCAAAGATAAGATTTTTTAATGCTCGTGAAATTTATTTTTAATTATAGATTTATTTAATCTCTTAAAAAAGTGAGAACGAATTACGAATTAAACGATTTTTTATCAATATATTTACAGCATAAACAATATCACTAAAACATGAAAAAATTATCATTTTTGGTATTATTATGCGCAGGAGCACTAAGCCAAGCACAACAACAAACGCCTTTTAACGATTACTGGAAAGTAGGATTGGGCGTAGGAACAAGTAACTATTTCGCATCAAACGAAACGGACCAATTTTTAAAATTAAAAAATACGCAAACCATTAATGTGGGAATTGATTGGAATGCTTATCAGTTTAATAATTACAATATAAAAACTGGATTGTATTTATATATTTCTAATGACAAAGAAAATAATAAATACGAAGCAAAAAGAAAGTTTGATAAATATGCAATTCCAATTTCTATTGAAAGATATTTTCCTGTTGAAAAAAATTACTTAGTCGTAGGGGCAGGGTTCAATAATATTATTGGAACAACTGGTGAAAATGGAGAATACGATGAGAGCTTCACGCTACCAAATGGTAAAAAAGGAAAATTACATGGAATTAGTAAGGGCGCAAATTTCTCTTCTTCTTTTATGCTAAATGTGGGATACAGCATTCCTACCAATGTGGGATTATTTGCCTTAAATGTTGAAGGAGGATTAGGTTTAGTCACGCCATATAAAGCGGAAATAAAATTTGATAATGACTCAAAAACTTACACCAATAAGTTTACCAATAACTACATTGGTGCTGGGATTAAATTCTACCCTAAACGAAAAAATGCTAAATAATCGTATTTCTTATAGCTAAAAAAAGTCCGTTTCAAGATTGAAACGGACTTTTTTGTTTTGGTTACTTTTTATTATTGTTTCTTATTCCAAAAGAACCAATATTCTCCATTGAATATAGCTAGTGATTTGCTTTTCTTGTCATAAGCTATCGTTCCTGCTTCTGGATTGTTAATATCTACAGTAACATCATTTACTTGAGGTAATAAAAGTGCTTTATTATCAGATTCAAGCTTTAATACCGCAGGCACACTTGTGTTTAAAGGTGCTGAATCCGAAATTATTGCACCTTCTCCTTTTTCTTCTTCGGTAGGAATAACAACTTCTCCTGAATTACTATCCGTCATATCTACCCAAGAATCGTTACTTTTATACTTAACCTTTTTATCATTGTAAACGATAGTTCCTGCAACACTTTGTGCATCTGGTTCTGCAACAATAGGTAATATAATTCCTTTGGCTACGCCTCCACTATCTCTTTGATCATTAAATTCAAGTATTGATCCTTCACTTTTAAAAGTAGTCTTCTCTATTGCCACTTGAGCATTTAAACCTACCCCTAAAAACAGTAATGTAATGATTATATTTCTTTTTTTCATTTTTCTTTATTTTTTATTCGTTACAACCTTGTGACAAACAACTCCATTCGTTATCTGTATACATTTTTAAACAGTTATCTGTTGTACTCCACACTAGCATTCCCTCTAATGGATTTTTCACAGATTTTATTTGTTCATTTGTAAGTCTAGTAATCACAAATCCCTTATTTTTAGATTCCATTTTTATAAATCCATTTTTCGATTTATTTACCCAATCATTATTTGTCTGCAAAGTGGAAATTAAAACTAAAGTAGGGTTTACTCCTTCACCACTCGCTGGAGATTTAAAACATTTTACTTTACCGCCTCCACAATTTACAAACACATTGGTGTCTTTTCCACTTACTTCTGCTTGACATTTCATGTAATCTTGTACATCAATAAGCTTAAAGGCATAAGTACCTGTAGTTGCATTTTCTTCTATTGTAACAGAATCCTCTCCGCTATTTGTTTTTGCAGTTTTTCGTTCGCCATTTATTGAATAAGTAAATGTGTATGGAGATGCTCCATTTTTACCAGTTAAAGTAATCTTCACTTTTTGATTTGAACAATCCTTGATGATTGTATGTTCTGCACTTATCTCTCCATCAAGTTTAGCTGCTACGGTAATAGTGGCTGTTCCTGCCTCAGGGCTTTCTAAGCCAGATTTATCTCTCCATTTATACTTAAACTCAAGGTTATATTCTTTTGAGGTATCTGTAATCTTATATTTTAACTTACTTGGCTCATAATTTTGAATCTCTTTTTGAGAATCTATTTTCTCCCCATTATACAAAAGCTCACCTCCAGGTGTAGTTTCCACAGATGATATAATTACCGTTTGTCCTTTACCTTCGTTAAAGTTTTCATCCCCACTAACACCTACTAAATCAGGAACTACATAATCTACATTATCATCTGAATGACAAAATCTTTGCCCAACATCTCCAGCTATAGGTCTCACTCCTATACCAAAGTTCACCACGGCAGTACCATTTGAAGAAAGATTAAATTTAGATGATTCTGTACCTACTTTTGTATTGATATTTCCACCATTCACTGTTTCTCCAGTATATGCGTAAATCTGTCCTATTGTCAAATCAGAAGCAGGAGTTCCTATCTCTGGTTTTTTATCTGATAACACTACATAATAGCCATTAGCAGGAGTAGCAAAAATAGAATAAGTACCAGGACCTTTCTCGCTACCATCTGGTGTTACCTTTTGAGAATTCACAACTCGTCCCGCATTATCTAATAGTACGGCATACAAACCTCCACTAAAAGGCTTTCCTGAATTTATACCATTAGAATTTCCATCGTAATCATTATACACAGTACCTGTTACTTTTGAACAATTACCAGAATTTACTGTAAACGCTGTTGCTGTTTCTGATTTACAACCAGAACAATCTGATATGGTTTGCATATAATAAGTACCTGGCCCTACTTCTATCTTCCCATTCTCTCCCTGAGGAATAGCATTCTTCATTTCTTGATCATAATACCATATGTATCTTAAACCATCTTTCGCTTGAGGCGTAGCATCATTTAAGTCATATACTCCTGTAACACAATCTACAGATGAACTTTTTGTAGTCAATTCTGTTTTCAAAGGATTTATACCTTTTGATACCAAACCAAAATTACCAAAATACGGAATGGCACCTTGATTTACCTCTATCTCAATTTTTCTATCTTTAACCTCGTCCATGTTAAGGTCTACTTCCAAATGATAAAATTTTTCTTTTTGGAGAACACTAGATCTACTATAGTCTCCAGCAAGAGCATTAGGTAAATCATTAGTAGATGGCGTGTATGGCTTATTATCTATTTCAAAATTAGAGGCTACTTTATAGTTTACAGTATGTACAGCTACCTCATCTGGATCCCATCCTCTATTTTTTATACCAATTTTAAATATTTGTACTCCTCCTACTTTAAAAATTACATTTCTATTCTGTCCAACCCATGAAAAAATTGACATCGCAAAATCAAATGAAAGTCTATACTTCACACCACTACAAATATCGATTTCTTGAGAAAGTTTTGCTAGAGTGTTATTTCCTGAATCTAATCCTAAAACAGAACTAGCTCCATAGTAGTTACCTACAGAAATAGCTGTATACTCTCCAGGTGTAAAACTCCAATTAGGAATTGAAATAACTTTCTGTGCCACATTCATTTTTGAATTCCCTCCATTTCGATTATTACTCAACACTGGATTTTCAAAATTTCCATTCTTAATAATATTTGCACCACATCCTTTTCCATAGACATTGATATAGGTTTTAGGACCTTCGCACCCATTAGAAGCAAACACCGCATAATAAGATCCTGCAGATGCTTCATTGATACTATTTACCAGCACTCCGTTAGAGGTATACCATTTAACTTCGTAGTTAGCTTTATTGGTAATATCTATCGATCCTAAATCGAACTTATTATTCTCTCCTACGGTATATTCTTTTTTATTTATCTCTGGTTTTGGAATAGCTTCATACACCTCCACATCATCTAACATAACTTGGCGAAGTATTCCAGAAGATCTTTCATAAGTAAATTTTAAGTCTTTTTCCCCACCTTGATAGTTAGGTAAATACAACATTACTTCGTGCCAAATATTATTAGAAACCTGCTGTGGTGGGGTTACTGTAGAACCATTCACATTGTTAATATCAAATCTCTTCTCTGAAAGATACTCTCTATTAAGTGTTGCCTCCACTCCAGGCTCCACGGTCATGTAAGCTTGTGCCCATCCTCCATTTTCTTTAAAAGTTACTAATTTTTGATCTCCTATACTTACCGTATAATTAAAAGGTCCTGTCCCCGAAGTATTGAATCTAAACTTTATAAGCTTCGCTCCTTTCTCCTTTAATTCCATTTTTACAGGAGAAGCTGTATACTTACCTATACGATTGATTATAATATAATCTCCATAGATTAGCGTTTTAGCTTTCTTCCATCCATGTTTATTCCCTGGAGGGGTAAACACCCAATCCGGGACACTTGTTTCATTATTAGTGGCTCCACTAAATGTTCCATTAGAAACCAAATTCGGACCACATGTACTATATTCTGACTGCGCATTGACAGACAAAACAAGCATCATTAGTAACAATAATAAATTTTTCTTCATATATAATTAATTTAAAATCTGCAACAAAGATAACGTATTTTTCACAACAAGTTATATTTTTTTTTATAAAAAAAAGCGACTAACTTATTAGTCGCCTTTTATTTACATTTCCTGAGCCATTCTTAATTCAATCGGATTACCCTAATCTCTTTGTTGATTTTGGCTTTTCCGTTTTCTGCTTTATCATAACCAAATTTGGACGACAATCTAGTTTCTGATCGCTTAGCATCGGTTATTTTTCCGTTTTTATCCATACGGTCTACCACATCATACACCACATCATATCCTATCGCCATGTATTTGGTAGGTTTCTCGCAATATTTATCTTCAAAAGCTTGCAATATTCTTTTTTCATTAGCTCCATAACTATTAATCATGCGAGATGAAGTGTAAGTGAATCCTATTTTCTTAAGTGCTTCTACATTTCTGGCATTGCTAGCATCAAAAACATCTAAAGCTGTTACAAAATATAAACTAAATCCTGTGATGTCTTCTGGCGATTGGCTCGTGATTGTTTTCACAAACTGATTTCCTAGCCAATTATTTTCTGATGCCAATATGGCAATTTCTGGCTGAAATTTAATCACTTCTGCCACTCCTCCATTATTTGATTGCACACTTTTCTTTTCTTCTACTAGTGCCAAATTATCTGGACTGTAAACAATTTCTATATTTGCTTTCTTTAAATTATCGGCTAGTTCTGCACTTAGATAATCGGCTATTTTTTGTTCTTCTTTTGTGGTTAAAATCTTGATTTTCTCTCCTCGGTATTTCTTCACTATTTCTGCCACCAATATATCTGCAGCGTGCTCATCTCTCGGAGTTGCCATATACATATTGCTATAGGCACTTAACCTATCTGAACTCACTACTGGCGAAAAAACAGGAATTCCTTTTTTCTCTAATCGCTGAGCTGTAAACTCCAACATGTCTTGATAAAAAGGTCCTATAATGGCGTCATACTTATCTATCTCTGGCGAATTGTAAAATGAACTTAAAATCGCGGGATCGTTCTGAGCATCTACTATTTTAATATTGATTTTTTTCCCACTTTTAATCAATTCATCTAACGCTACTCTTGCTCCTTTGTAAAAATCCTGAGCCACTTTACGCTCTCCTGTATAATGTTCAGGAGCATTTAGGTAAAATGGCAACATCAGAGCCAAATTAATCTCTCCATCTTTTTCCGCTTGCACAGATTTCACGCTTTCTTTTTGATTGCTCACCTCTGCATAAGTTTTGATATTTGCACCTTTCTGCACTGGTACCAAAATCACCATTCCTGGCTGCAAATCTTTTAAATCTGGATTGTTTTCCAATAGCTCTTCTAGCGTAATATCGTATTTAGCTAAAATAGAAAATACTGTTTCGTTCTTGCCTACTTTGTATTTAAACCAATTCTTTTCAATGGTCACTTTATTTGCTGTGTGAGTATCTGGAATCCTTATATAGCTCCCTGCTCGCAAACCTTCTACTTGCACTTTTTTATTAGCCGCATAAATATCTGCCTCGCTCACGCCATTGGCTTGCGCAATGCTATACACGGTGTCTCCCGCTTTTACATGATAGAGCCCCTCCACCGTAGGTTTTGAGCTAGTAACACTCGGCGAATCTTTTTTAGGCACTCTCACCACATCGCCCACTTGCAGTCCTCTTTCTTTAATAAAAGGGTTTAAGCTATTAATGGTTTCTTGCGAAACTTTATATTTTTTAGCCAAACGATAGACACTTTCCTTGGGTTTTATGACTATGTAGTAAAAGTTTTCGTCCTCTGAATCTTGTACAAGCACTGTCTCTTGCACTTCTAAAACATCCGTTTTGGCATTATTTTTAGAAGGAATTACTAGCACATCGCCCACTTGCAAACCTCTACTGTTTAGAAAAGGATTGGCATTCTTCAATTGCTGCTGTGTAACTCCATATTTTTTACTAATTCCATAAATGGTTTCTTTGGGTTGCACGCTGTGTTTCATTTCTTGGGCAAATGCCAAAGACATAAATGCTAACGACAGACTGACAAAGAATTTCTTCATATTTCTATAACTTTTAAGCAAAAGTACAACTTTTATTTTTGTTGTATGCCTTTGATGTTTAATATTATAAATTTATTCTCCAGCTGGAGCAATCCTTTGTAAATTTCTTGGATAAACTCCTGCCCCTGCTCCACATAAAATTGAATAAAATTGATGCGACGCTCTTGCCAAGTTCCATTGGGGAACATAAAATTGAACAATTGCTCGATGCGTTGCACCTTATCATTCATTTTAATTCTTTCGGCTTTGAGCAAACGCTTACGCATTTTTTTGTAGCCTTTAATTTGTCTAGCCTCCTGAGCTTTAAGCATTTGAGCAAAGCTTACATCAGTTTTTTGAGCCAAAGCATGGGCTTTTTCAAAATTCGATTTTAGCACATTTTTTAAAGCTTCTAATTCCTCGATTAAATCTGAATTTTCTTCCACCAAATGCCTTGTAAACTCGTGCATCGGCTCAAACATATTATGCTCGTTTAATCCTAAATTCTCCGCTTTTCTGGCTAAATTTTCAGGCAAAACCAATGCCGAATTTCTCACAACCAACATCGGGAAAATCACGCCATAGTGTGCAAAAACCTCTTTTAATTGTAGCCAATACGCAATTTCTCCACCACCTCCAATGTAGGCAACATTCGGCAAAATCACTTCTTGATACATCGGGCGCAAAATCACATTTGGACTGAATTTTTCTGGTGTTTTGTGCAGAATCTGTGAAAATTCATCTTGGCTAAATTTCTGTTGCGAATCCACCAAAACAAATTCTTCTCCCTCACGCTCAATGCGTTCTCTTTTATTTTCACTTAAATAAAACAGATTGATTTCTCGTGCATAGGCTTGATTTTTATACTCGCTCAACTTTTCGTTGGTAGCCTGCACCAGCGATTGGCTCGGATTTTCAAGCAATTCTTGCTCAAAATACGGAATCATTAATTTTTTTAATTCATGCGAATCGGCATCTAGAATCAAAATCCCATATTCGCCCAAAAGTTCCTGCACAAGCACGCGCGTCGCCTCTGCCAGAGTACGCCCTGAGGCATAAGCTTTTTCCAACATCGCAATCACTTCTTCAGAAAATCGATTTGGGGGCAATTTTTCTTTTAACGCTGAAATCACCGCCTCCATTCCCGAGGTATCCAATCGCCCAACGGCTCCGCCCACTTGCTCCTTGTGGCAAGTATATTTTTGGTTATAGAGATTAAAATGGTCTATTTCGTCCCAATCGTGGTCTTCGGTTGCCATCCAATAAATGGGCACAAAATTCCATTTTTGTTGTTTTTGATTAAGCTCATCGCTCAGCTTAACCACATGCATGATTTTGTATAAAAAGTATAGCGGTCCCGTGGCTATGTTTAGCTGGTGCCCCGTAGTTACCGTAAGTGTATTTTCTTGGGCTAAAAGGGCTAAATTTTCTTTTTGTTTTGGGCTTAAATTTAGCCCCTCGTGTTGCTTTTGGAGTTCGGCAAAGAGCACTTTGCGGTGCGTGTAGTTTTGAGCCTTTTCCTCGGCTTGGGCTACATAGTTTTCAAAACTTGGAAAACGATGATATGCAAATTTCAGCGAATCTTTTTGACTCAAATAATCTTTGATAATTGCTGAAACGCTGGTATCTTTTAAATCTATATTTTTCATTGTTTTTCTTCGGCTTAGTGAAAGACACGATATACCTCGAGCGGACGATCGGTTGAAAAGATATTCACGCCCTCTTTGTGCCATTTTTTGTATAAATCATCGCCTTTGGCTTCGGCGCTTTTATCTAAGTTTCCTAGAGTTCCCAAATTCACAGGAATTCCTAATTCTTCAAGATTTTTGTACAATTGTTTAGATGAAAGTTTGGTTCCCGTAAAAGCCACCATTTTATCATGCGGAATGTTGGTCGCCAAAATCCAATCAAGCTCCTGCTGGTTTCGCGCAGAAACCGAAATCATCATTTCTGGAGCCAATTTGTGTAATTTTTCGGCTTGTGCCACGCTATATGAGATCAGTGCCACTTGGTCTTGCATATCGGCATCACGAATTTCCTTGATCACTTTTTGGTATGAAACGCCTTTTTTAAAATCAATCATAAAATAAGCGTGCTCCTTTTTCCCCCAAGCAAGCACATCTTTTAAAAATGGCATTTTATAAGTTGTTGCATTGCCAAAATCGTCTACCAAATTCACTTGGCGCAATTCTGCTGCTGTTTTCCCCTCGAGTGAGCCCGTTCCTGTGGTGGTGCGCTCAAAATGGTCATCGTGCATCAAAAGCAATTGATGGTCTGAGGATTCTGTGATATCTATTTCAAAAAGATTTACGCCATAGTCTCTTAAATACTGCATGGTTTCTAAGCAGTTTTCGGGATAATTTTTCAATCCGCTACCACCTCGGTGCGCAGAAATTAAAACTTGGTCGCTATGAAAATAATCGCTAGTAGAAGTAACTGGTTCTGTGGCTATTTCTTCTTTTTGCTTGGAAGGGTTGCACGACCAAATCAACCATAAAAAAAGGCTTAATAACAGAAATGTTTTATTTTTCATAGGCACAAAGTTAATGATTTGTATCATTCTTAAATGTAAATTTCTTCTTTTCTTTTTAAAAAGTGGGTATATTTTAAATTTAGTTATCTTTGTGCATAATTTATTGGACAAAAAATGATTTTACGAGGCGAACATTTAATCAAAAGTTACGGAAAGAAAAATGTGGTAAAAGATGTTTCTCTTGAAGTAAAACAGGGCGAAATCATCGGACTTCTGGGTCCCAATGGTGCTGGCAAGACCACTACTTTCTACATGATTGTAGGGCTGATAAAACCTACCGAGGGTAAGGTTTTTCTAGACAAAGATGATATTACCAAAAACGCCATGTACCGCCGTGCGCAAAAGGGAATTGGCTACTTGGCGCAGGAAGCTTCTGTTTTTAGAAAACTTACGGTGGAAGACAACATCATGGGTGTTTTGCAAATGGTAAACGGACTTTCTAGCAAGGAGCGCAAACAAAAATGTGACGAACTCATCGAAGAGTTTGGGCTGGAGCATGTACGCAAAAACCGCGGAGATTTGCTTTCTGGAGGGGAGCGTCGCCGTTGCGAAATTGCGCGTGCCTTGGCTGTAAATCCAAAATTTATTTTGCTCGATGAGCCGTTTGCGGGAGTAGACCCCATTGCGGTAGAAGACATTCAGAAAATCGTTCGCTCGCTCGTAAAGAAAGATATCGGAATCCTCATTACCGACCACAATGTGCAACAAACGCTCGCCATTACCGACAAGACTTACATCATGTTTGAAGGGCGTATCCTAAAAGAAGGCTCTCCCGAAGAGCTTGCCGATGATCCAGATGTGCGCCGCGTGTACCTTGGAGAAAACTTTAGACTCGAAAAAATTTAATTTTTAGCTATTTTTTTAATGAAACGAATATTTGTAACCACATTATTTAGCCTATTTTCTTTAACCATGGCTCAAAAACAACAACTTACGCCAGAAACACTCTGGCAACTGGGGCGTGTAAAAAGCATTAGCCTCACACCTGACAATCAAAACCTTATTTATCAAGTGAGTACGCCAAACATGGCAGAAAACAAAATCCCAACGGAATATTTTAGCCTTAATTTAAAGGATAAAACATCGCACAAGGTTTCGAAAGAATTTGCGAAAAGTTTTGACAAAAAAATCTCGCCAAATGGCGAATTTGAACTTTTCACCAAAGAAGTTTTAGTCGAAAAAATTGAAGCCAAAGACATTTATCCAGATTTAAGCAAATCCACAGGATATTTGTACAGCGACCTGCAACATCGCCACTGGGACACTTGGAACAATGGGCATTTCACACATTTATTTATCCGAAATTTAAAAACAGGCGAAGAGATAGAAATGCTCAAAGATGAGCCTTATAATATCGTAGAGTTTACTTGGAACACAGACGGAAGCAAAGCCGTATATGTGTCCAAAAAATTATATGGAAAGGCTTACATGACTTCTACCAACACCGATGTATATGCCTATGATTTGAAAAGCCAAGAAACAGAAAATTTAACTAAAGGTATGATGGGCTATGACACGCAACCTGCTTTCAATGAGCAAGGCGTGATGGCGTGGACAAGCATGGCAACTGATGGCTACGAAGCTGACAAAAACGATATTTTTATTTTGGCGAAAGGCAAAAAAATCAACTTGACTAAAGATTGGGACGGCACAGTAAATAGCTTTATTTGGAACAAAAAAGGCGATAAAATCTACTTTGTAGCACCTACGCCAGGCGAAGAGCAAGTTTTTGAAATCAGCGATTTGTATAAAAAACCCAAAGTGACTCAGCTTTCAAAAGGAATGCACAACATCACGCACATTGTGGGCGAAGTGGGCAACCAATTGATTGTAGAAAAAACCGACATCAATCATGCGGCAGAAGTCTTTAGCTTTGATTTAAAATCAAAAAAATTAAGTCCGCTCACACAAGTGAACGATGCTTTTTATAGCCAAGTTACTCCTTCTAAAGTGGAACAAAGATGGATTAAAACCACGGACAACAAGGAAATGCTTGTAAATGTGATTTTTCCACCGAATTTTGATAAAAACAAAAAATACCCAACCTTACTTTATTGCCAAGGCGGACCTCAGTCTCCTGTAAATCAATTTTATAGTTTCCGTTGGAATTTTGCCCTAATGGCTGCAGAAGGCTACATTGTTGTGGCTCCAAACCGCCGAGGGCTTCCAGGTTTTGGGGTAAAATGGAACGAAGACATCAGTGGCGACTGGGGCGGACAAGCTATGCGCGATTATCTTTCTGCCATCGACGCGCTTGCCAAAGAGCCTTATGTAGACAATGACCGATTGGGAGCTGTGGGCGCAAGCTACGGCGGATATTCTGTTTATTATTTAGCAGGTATTCACAAAAAGCGTTTTAAATCGTTTATCGCACATTGTGGTGTGTTTGATTTGCGCAGTATGTATGGCGAAACCGAAGAGCTTTTCTTTGTGAATCATGATGTAGGCGGCCCGTACTGGGAAGGGCACAAATCTTATACTACCTTCAACCCGATTGAACATGTAAAAGATTGGGACACTCCGATTTTAATCATTCACAATGATAAAGATTACCGCGTGCCGATTAGCCAAGGTTTGCAGGCTTATACGGCTGCTCGATTGATGAACATTAAATCTGAATTATTGTTCTTCCCAGATGAAAACCACTGGGTAACACAGCCACAAAACGGATTGTTCTGGCAACGCACTTTCTTTAAATGGCTCAAAGATACTTTGTAAGATGTGTTTTTTTGACTAAAGATAAAAGTAAAGTCCGCTCGATTGAGCGGACTTTACTTTTTTAAACAATTCTACTTGATGTCAAATTTCTGCATTAAATACTGATTCACTTGGTGGATTTCCTCATCGGTAAGTTGGCGGTCGTAGATTAAGACTTCTCCAATTTCGCCTTTCCAAATTCTATCATTTCTTCCTCGATCTTTAGATATTTGGTCTATTCTTGCACCCCCTTTTCCATTAGCAGTTCTTAGGGTATAGAGAGCCAATTTATCAGTAATAAAGTTAGTATTAAAATAATCCTTAGGTTGAGTATTTACTGTAGTTATCCCTCCGTTTGTGGAATTAAACCTATCTCTGTCTGATATCCAGCCACTGAAAATACTGCCTTTGCTGCCTCCACTGTGCAAATCTGCTGTGTTGCTATGTCCTAATAGCATACTAAAATTGCTAGTTGTGTTAGGGTTTAGCTTAGAGACTACAAAGATTGTTTTGCCTTCGTAGGTTTTGCTTAGCTGAAGGTAGCCGCCTTTCATATCAAATACTTTGGCGTTGGTGGCTATTGGTAAAGTTTTTACTTCTACTTGCTCTTTATTTACGATAGAAACTCTACTCATAGAGACATCATCATAGACAGTGCCTTCTGCTAGGTTTACATTGTCTGCATTAATTCTGGATACCAGTCCAGGGATACGATTGGGCACATCTGAAGAGGTGTCTTCGCTATGGGCTATTCCGTATTTATCCATTAGATAGAGATTGATTTCTCTTATTTCTTGGTCGGTTAAGTCTTTGTCTATGATGATAGCTTCGGCTATTTCTCCTTGCCATGTTCTGTTTGCATATCCTCTGTCTTTTGATATATAGCGAACTCGTGCTGGAGATTTTCCTTGGGCGGTGCGCATAGTATATAGCGTGAGCTGATTGGTAGAGAAATTAGTAGTGAAATAGTTGCTGTTGTAGCTGTTAATCATTGTTCTTCCTCCGTTGCTTTCATCAAATTTGTTTTTATCTGTCATATACCATTGGCTAAAGATGGGCCCTTTTTTTCCGCCACCATGAAAATCTGCTCCTCCATCATGCCCAAATAGCATGCTTATTCCGCTGGTGGTAGTTTCATTTAGTTTGGATATGATAAATAGTGTTTTCCCTTCATAGTTTTTTCCTAAATCGATATAGTTGTTTTGTTCTCCAAAGTTTAAAACTTTGTTATCTCCTACTTGTTTTAGTGTGATGGCATCTCCTGCTAGAGTATAAACTTTACCTGTAAATCTATCGGTAAGTGTTTTTTTGGACAGATTGGTTTTGGAGGCATCTGCCCATACTTTGATATGTGGTAGGATATTTTTTATGGCATCTGGCACATCACAAGCACAATATGGGTATACCGTAAGATAATCTGGGAAATAATGTGTGTAACTATTACCTTTATCATCTTGTAGCGTGAGACGCACTCCAAATCTTCCGTATTTATTATATTTTACTTTTGGGGTGTTGGTGTTTCCATCGGTTACTTCTGTGGCTCCTGGGAAATCCCAAGTTATATTGGTGATGTTTTTCCCGTAGTAGAGAGAGGTGTTGGTAACATTAAATATATATTCTTTGTTGTAACTGAATTTTTCAGGAGCGTCTATATTTAGTTTTAGGATATTCATTTTGGCAAGTACTTCGTCTGGGAGTTTGCGTGTCCAAATTCCTGCGCCAGATGTAGCCATAAAGAATTCTCCTGTTCGGTATTGTATTTTAGGCTCTATAATAGAAAGATTAAAAGGGAGGTCTTCGCTGTATTCTTTCCAGTTTCCGTCTATGTAGTAAAATACTTTAGATTTGTTATTTCCAAATATGAAAATGATATCTGTTCCTCTAACATTTAAGATATGGCGATAATTAATGCCCACTTCTGGATTGGCTAAATCTGTATAGCTTTCTCCGCCATCTTTGCTTACTTTTATGATGTTTTCTTTTGTATTATATCGTTGTAATACATAGATGGTTTTGGGGTCTGTATCGGATATTGTAAATGTGATGTTTCCGCTTGTGAAGGGTTTATTTTTGGGCGTCCAGTTTTTCCCTCCATCATTAGAAGCGTAGATTAGATTATCTACCATAAGGTATTGATATAGCGGGTTGGAGAAGGATACCACATATTGCTGTACAGAGGCATTAGGGCTGAATTGTAATTCTTCTAACAGAAGACTTTTATTTTCCTTACTACTGAAATAGTATAATTTTGCTTCGCCTTTTGCTTTTTCCTCTTTAGATTGCACATAATAATAGGTGTTCCCGATATAATCTCTTTGTGTATAATATTGGTTATCTCCTCCTGCGTAGGGTTCTGGTGGTGGTGGATTTAGAGGAGTGGTAGTTTTAAATCCTTCATTTAAATTAGGAGAGACAATTACACCTCCGAAGTCCACGAAATACATTTGTCTTTCGTCATTTAGAGGAAGTACAGTTCCTGTAGAAGATTCGCCACCTCCTAAGTGTTTAAAGATACCTGCTCCATAAGAGGACACATGATAGGAGTCTCCGTTGTGATACATACCTCCTCCCATGGTGGTGTTATATTCTCCTACATCAAATCCCCAATAATCTCCTCCAAGCCCATTGGTTCTTACGATGTTTTCTCTCTCAAAAAAATCGGAAGAGTAATTAATTCCTCCATCTGTTGTGAGCCATGTATCTACAGTACCATCTTCATTTTTTTGCTGAAAAAATGTTTGCATATCGGGGTGCAACTGCTTTCCTCCTTGATAGCCCCCAAAAGCACCGAAGCTCTTACCTCCATTTCTTGACTCCCAAGCGTTCAGCCCGCCTAACACGATGTGATTTGGATTGGTAGGCGACACAACGATGGCACAATTGTAAAAACCTTGTGTATAACCGCCCAAAGGCTGAAAAGGAAATGTTGCTAAGTTTCTATTAGTAGTACTATTATATCCTTGCGCCCCTCTACCAGGACCATTCGTATTAGGCAGAGTCCAGTTCTCGCCGCTGTCATCGCTACGATACACCCCAAGATAGCCATTATCTTCTGCCTCTCTATTTTCAATCAAATAGGCATATACTATGTTATCATTGCTTAAAGAAGTTGCCAACCTTCCCCCAAAACTTTTTTGCATTCTTTTTTCAGGTTCAAACCAGCCTTTACCAGCCGTTCCTTTTATTTCCCAAGAGGAGCCCCCATCTGTAGATTTATAGAAATATAGATGATTTTTGGCATCATTAAAAGCCAATGCATAAAATTCACCTTTGTGATTTGGGCGACTCACTACATCTGTAATTCCTTTTTCCAGCAACACCTCAAATCGATAAGACACCTCACCTCCTACAGAACTTTGTCTCAATCTCAAGACGCCTCTATTGGTTGCCAGCAACACAATATCATTCATAGGATTATCGTCCACCGAAACGCTTATAATTTTAGAAATTGCATTTCCAGGGCTGCTATATTTAGGCAATTCATTAAAATTAGATGTTATGTCTTTCCAAGTTACGCCCCCATCTCTAGAAACATACAATCTACCAACACCCCAACCAGCAGAAACACCCGCAAAAATCACATTTTCATTAGAGGCTGAAAAAGACAATGCCGTTACTCCTTTTATATTATAATTCTTTGCAGCATAGTGCCACATCCCCCCTTTGTTTTTAGAGACATAGATAGTTCCGTTTTCCACGGCGCACACGGCATAATTTGGGTTTGAGGCTGACTGGGCAAAAGCTCGCACATTGGCTTGCGATGTTACATGCGGTCTTCCATCATTAGTAAGCATTTGTACAGGACCGTAGTAATGCCAACCCTCAAAAGTAGCATGATAGGGCACCTCCTCGCTATCATAGATGGAAGAGGCATTTGCGCTTCTGGGGCTAAAAAGACTTCTTCTCGTACGCTTTTTAGTCTTAGGCTGAGTGCTAAAATTAGCTTTCATCTCGCGCTCAGTAGGGTACTCTACAAAGCCCTTTTCGTTTATGTAGGGCTGCACTTCTTTTCTCCATTCGAGGTATTCCTTCTCATACTCGCTACGAAATTCCTTTTTCATAGGAGCACTTTCTTTTCTAGCGTTTGAAAGCCAAGAGGAGCGAGGCTCTTTATGCTTTTGCTTTTCGGCTTTTATTGCTTTTAGCACTTCTGGGCTAAACTCGTTAGAAGTTTTATTTCTATAAATTTCATATAAAGAATCTACTACATACACATTGGGATTTGCAGATTTCATAGCAATATAAAACTGCGGTTCCTCCTCCCTACTCTGCGCTTTTAAGGCACTAAAAGCAAGTAAAAATATAATTAAATATCTAAACATTCCTTTTTATTTATATTGTACTAGCAAACTCACCGGAGTATCCTCGCCCCCTACGCGATAAGTAAAATTAAAATTGCAACAATCGTTGTAGTAAGCAGAAACCTCGGCTCTGTATTTTCCCGCCGGAAGTTTTTTGATGGCTAAAAGTTGTAAATTCCCATAATAGTCTGAAATACCATCAGATAAAAAAGTATTAGATGCCTTATCTATTATCTGCTCCGTCTGGTCTTCTACGTTAGTAAGCTTTATCTTAAACAATGGGGCAAAAGCAGAACTTCTCCCCTTAAAGTTAACCGCCGAAGTAAATTGCACATCTTTGCTAGTCTTTAACTCAAAATCAATCTGAGTATTGGGAATTGTTGTTTCTGATGAATTTTGGCTTATTTCAACGGGAGCCCCAGCCTTAGTATCCATAAAATAAGAAGCCCCTGAAACCTTCACCTCACCCGAAGGGGCTACTATGGGAGCCCATTTTTCTCCATCCCAAAAATAAAATTGATTATCTGTTTTATTAAAGATAAGTTGTCCTTTCTCGTTTCCACTTGCGGGATTTTGAGTAACTCTCGGCACCAAAATTCCTGCAGAAGAATCTGGCTCATCGGGATCTTTCACTTCTATGTGAAAGGTAGCCTTAGGCTCTGTTGTATTAATTCCTACTTGTGCTTTTGCACTTTGCGCGATAAAACTAATTAAAATTACGCTGTATACTATTATTCTCATACCTTATTTTTATTTAAGCGCGCAAAAATACCCCATTTTTTACAAACACAACACACTTTCAAGCAATTACTTTCAGAAAAATGAAATTCATTTCACAAGATTACTAAAATTTAGCAAAAAAAGTTCACAATTCTTCACTTAAAAAACCCCACATCATTCACACAAAAAACGGGGACAATTTCTGTTGAAATTGCCTCCGACTTTACACATAAAATTTAACATTGATTATTCTCAGTATTTCACTGCGATTAAGTTGCCTAGCCTCACCATTAAATCCGAACGATTAGCACATCCTGTCATTACCTTGGTTCGATCCGAATACACTTCATAATTAGCATGCAAAGATTCCACTTCTTCTTTCTTTACTAAAAATTCTTTTTCGCCTTGCAAGTATTTCATTATGTCTTGCGCAGGTGCAACAACTTCGGCATAATTGGCTCTCACTTTTAGCAAAGGCAAGCCTGCTCCTTGATAACTCTCACACAAAATAGGGCTCCCTGTTTCTACATTATAGAAATCTCCATACAACGAAATTTTATTCCCTTTCCCTTTAATAAGACCATGACTGAAATAAAATATAGGCTCTCGCCCTAATTGCTCCCAAGCTGGCACGCCCATTCCCAAATGCCACCACAGGGCTCGCTCTCCATGAGGGTCAGAGAACTTTACCCAGCGTCTTCCGTTATAGAAATAATATCCTTTCTCGTCTATTTTACTCACCTTTTCATTCACCCCATCATATTGCACATCTTCTACATACAACAGAGTTCCTTCCACAGGCACACTAATATCTGCCACGCGCTGCTTTTTTTTTAGTTTAGACGCAATGATCCCCTCATTGGTATACTGATTTTTCCGATGCCTTTACCTCTAAGGTAGCCAAAGGCTGTTCTACATTAATCCCTACCCTTCCTGTCGGGACTTCTTGAACTCAAACTATCTGAATCCACAAATTAATATTTTAAACCATTTCTTTTTCATACAATATCACAATCATATTACACTTATAGAAACTCTAACACCCTATAATAAAATAACTAAAATAGTTCGCAAATTTGAATATATTTTACAAGAAAAATAAAAATATATTTCAGCCTCATTACATTTCTTCTAATAAAAACACAAATCAACATCAAACAATCTAAAAATAAAAAGAACTAAGAAGCCTTAAAGAAAAGCCCCTCTCTATGCGAGCGCTCCCGTCGTGCGACGGGAACGCTCCCATCTGCACACGCGAACTATCCCGCGAATGAACGCAAACGCTCCCGCAATGTCGCGCGAGCCTTCGTGTTGAGGTAAGAAGCTTTTACACACACAAAAAAAAGCCCTCACTAGTGAGGGCTTTCATACCTTAAAATGGCTCAAGACTACTTCTTGCTATATTTCTCGTATTTCACGGTTTTGAGCATTTTGCGAAGTGCATCGCCTGGGCGAAACTGTATCTTGTTGCCCCTAATCAAGTTAGGGCTAAACTTTTCTTCCGACACTGCCCCTTCGCTGGTAAGGCTGACTTGGAAATTCCCAAACTCCCCAAACTTCACTACTTTACCATCTGATAAATGACGAGTGCAAGTCTTTATCATCTCATTGAGCACTGCCAAAACATCGGTATCGCTCACCGTGGTAGAACCGCCAGAAATCTCCTCGGCGATTTCTTTAAGACTAATATCTCCATCTGCCTTAGCATTGGCATACCACTTGCCGGGCTCTTCTCTCTTCTGCGGATTCTTGCGCTCCACTACATTGTATTTTACTGGCATAATTTCTTATTTTTTGATTGTTAATTCTTATTTATGATTCATATTCCTATTTGTTATTCATATATTAAATGCTTCTTTTTGTGGGGCTAATTCCTCATAAGGGAATAAAAAAGCCTGCAAAGTCTTTCTACAAGTGCCTTTGCAGGCTTCTTCTTTCAACCAACTTTTTTCCTTGATGAAAAAAGTTGCAAAGTCCGCGACAGCGGAGTATGTGAGTCAAGAGCAAGAGAAATGGGCTACTGCGTACCGTAGGACTCCGCGGGCTTGCCTCCCTTTCTCCCAAGGCTTGTCTCTCGGACGCGCACCGCTCCGCCTACTGCCCATGCACTTGCTCGGTAACGCTTCGCTTTGTTTGAGCTTGCGTGAGTTGGGTGAGTGAAGGCAGGTTTAGGGAGAGCCTCCATAGCGAACTTGAAAGCTTTAGCTTTCAAATAGCGGAGGCGAACCCCGTGCCGCTAGGCAAACCGCTGCCTTCGCTCTTGACTTTTTCGTTTCACATACTCTTGCTCCAAGTCTTCGCAAGACTTTGGGTCAAGCCAAAATGAACAGAAAAACACCACGCTCTATCAAGCACCCCTCTCTTAAAAAGAAGGGAATTGAACCCTCGCTAATCCTGGCGACAGCGCAACGGGCGCCCCCAGTAACGATCGCTGCGATTGTAGTGATTGTAGGTGCGGCTAATGCTATCACTGAAGTGCAAGTACCACGCGCGGGAACTATCGTGCGGAGAAGAGGACCAGTACCAGCCACTAGGATTGCCTGGAGTTGGATCCCATCGTCCAGCGAGCTTATCGCCCGCATAAGTGAGGTGCAACACATCAGACTGCCAAGCTTGTGCATTTTTACTTGGAAGTAAATTTTGATATGCCTCCCACTCCTCTTTTGTAGGCACATGATAACCCGCAGGACATGGATTGGTGTAAGACTGTAATTGGTCGTTACTGTACCAAGGCATGTTAGGGTGGGTCATAGAACCACTGGTAGGAGAAGTATAAGTGGTAAGCTCGTGCCCATCGGCTTTTCTACCCCACTGGAAGTGCGAACCATAAGCATTTTCATCTCTTAATGACTTAGCCCCTGCACTGGGTTAAAGGCTGGGTGGTCTACATTGGCGTAATTAGCCCCTAAGTTATTATTCAACCACAACTTGTCGTCTCTACCTTTTACAGGCACATAGATAAATCTATGCTCGTACTTGCCATTGGTCATTACATTAAAGTTTTTGTCTGGGATACCGCTTATTGCTTCCACATTCACCGTATGGTATACATCTCCTAATTTAATCGGAATGCTTGCGATTAAGGCTTTCCCCATTTCTGTGCCACCATTTGTCAAGGTTTGTTTTTTCACTTTAAAACTTTGGTCTGTCCCAGAAACGATAATTTCTCCTGTAATTACCCCTCCCCCTGAATTAAACCTTCCGGAAGGTATATACAAAGTTAATTGATTTACATCGCCATCTTGCCCTGCATCTGCATTGGTAGATACTGTATAATCTACTTGCTCATAAGCGATATTGTTTCCATTAGTATATGGTATCTTTATTGTAATTTTATGAGTCGTATTATCTATATACCCCTGATATTCCGAATTTCCGTATTGTAAAGAGGGCACATACACCTGCTGAGACGGCGCAATCGTAGCATGTCCACTGCCACCGCCTTGCTGTCCACTGCCAGCACTTGGCGGCTGTACTCCTCCACCTGGAGGCGTTACACCTGTGCCTGGAGATACTAGTGTACCTCCGCCTGGGTTGGTGGTAGCCACACCAGATACGGTATCCCAACCTGTACCATTATACACCTCTACTTGTTTAGTAGTCGTGTTATAAATAAGGCTTCCTTCTTCTACTCCTTTTAGCTTGTCTCTTTCTGTTGTGGTGTATTTTGGCAAAGTGCCTAAAGTAGTGCCAGCTACAGCATCAGCGCCTAAACGCACCCACTGCCCATTAGCTACACTTTGAGTTTCTGCTCCGTTTGGATTAGAAAAATAATAAAATCCTGGTGTTACAGATACTTGCTTTCCCTGTGTAGCGGCATCACTTCCTGTGGTTCCTTTTGCCATATTATAGACTACCACGCCATCAAAACCTGAAAGCACTACCTCATCGGTTACTACATCCAAGTTAAATTTAAACTTTGTTAAGTCTGTTTTGGGAAAACCTAATAGTTTTCCTGTTGAGAGGTCAGCCTCTCCCTGAAAATTACTGGCATCTAGAAAATAATTAGTGTCCAATAACTGAGCTTTTGGCAAGCCATTTGTCAATACCTGAGCATTAGCAGACAAGGCTATCCCAAGCATTATTGCTGTTATAAATATCTTTTTCATATTATTTATTTTAGATTAGTTTCTTCCTCCTATTAAATACCATTTATTTCCATCAGACCAAACAATCTGAGCTGATGAACCTGTAATTCCTGTTGTTCCCATTGGATAATTTATCCCTTCTTCACCACCATAATTAATAGAACCACCTATAGAATTTTTAAAATGGATAATTGCACCTTGATGCTTTTTAGGGTCAGGCAATGAAAAAGGACTTTCTTTAGAAGTAAATTCATAATAATTCACCAAGCCTTCTCCATTATTTGTCCAATCATAATCAGTTGTAACCTTCTGATTAAATCGCGCTTTAAAGTTTTTATCTACAACACCTGTGTTACTTGCTGCTCCTGGCTGTGTACCACTTCCCGAAGTAGACCCCACTAACTCTTGTAATGTGGTGGTACTAATTGGCAAACGCAATAAGTTTCCATCTTTGTCTACTACCAAAATCTCGGTGGCTTTTACTTTAGACTCTGGCAATACGGCAGCTCTCGCTTTTCTTACACGCGCACCTCCATCCACATCTAAGGTTGCGGTAGGATCATTGGTGTTTATTCCTACTGCATTTTCTTTTAGAGACTCGCTTGGCGTTGCAGTATCCACCACTGCTTGCCCTAATACTTGGGTACTCAAGCCTAACAAGGCGAATACTCCTAAGCTTAACATTGTCTTTTTCATAAAATTTAATTTTAAAAAGTTTCTATTCTGTTTATATTTATCTCTGTTATTAATTTTTTGTTCCCCTTGTTTTCATAAAAAAGCCTTACCGTGGAGTTAGGGGATTTCCACAGCAAGGCCAAAACTTAAAAACGATTGTCGGCTATTCTCATAGCGAACATTACATAACAACTTTCCTAACGGTTTCGCTAGAAAAATTAAGTATGAAAAAAAACATTCTACTAGGAAGCGCGTTCCACGAGAGTATATGAAAAAAAGTATTTTACAGTGTGGGACACTGCAAAAACATTTATTTTTAGATAAACATAAAGCCAATGCTCCCAAACGGAACTTTGGCTTTAGTCTCTTTATACAATATAGTATAGCTAGCAACAAGCCAGCAACAATATTTTTGGTTTTTAAATAAAGGAAAGAAGCATTTGCACAAGCAAACAGACAAACTATATTATAAGGTATATATTTGTGTGTGTGTGTGTGTGTGTGTGTGTGTGTGTGTGTGTGTGTGTGTGTGTGTGTGTTTACACTTTTTCTTGAACTATGCAAGAAAAAGTTGTTAAACTTATCATAATTCATTATATGTTGCACACACTGTTTCATAGACAGGGGCAAAGCTATAAAATGTTTTAGAAACTACAAGCCTTTAAGCTGTTAAAATTGTGACACTTCTCTTTATCAAGAAAAAAATGCTGTTTTACTCAGCTTGTTTTTTCCTTTCCATAAGTTACTCCTAATCCCCTAAAATTAAGATTAAATTTGCCACGAGATAAAAATTCTGCTACCTTTGGACGGCAAAATAATTTCCTTTTTACACCTAAACATGAAAATTTATAACATAACTTTTATTGTAGAAAATAGCGTAGAAAATGATTTCTTAGATTGGCTCAAAAATGAGCATATCCAGAAGTTGCAAGAAACCAATTGCTTTGGCAAAGCTAGGCTTACCAAAATTTGCGCTCAGCAAGACCCCAATTCAAAGAATTATTCTCTTCAATTAGAAGAAAAAGACAATCTTTTGGCTACTTACCTAAAAGATTTTGCGCCTAAATTAAAACACGAAATCATGATTAAATTTGCCAATCGCGTGCTTTTCTTTGAGACAGAACTAGAGCACTTGCACGACTTTTAAATTTCTCTGCGCTCAAAACACTAACTTAACATTCTATTAATATTATTTTTTTTACTTTTGCCCAGAAGTAAAATTAATAGCTAAATGAAAAAAGTTTTGAGCCTCCTCACGCTCATCGCGTGCGTTTGGACAAATGCGCAAGAAAAAGTACTCGTAGTTTCAGACAAGGATTCTACCAAAATCAGAGCCATCGCCAAGCAAGTGCACCTTGATGTTCTGCCCTATTACAATTTCGGGAAAGGCATTGGGATCACTTCGCCAGACAGCTTGTTTCAATTGAATTTGCGTTTTAGAATGCAAAACCGACTAGAAGCTCGTTTCGAAGACCACGAGCCCGTGCAATTCCAAGGAGCCATTCGCCGTTTGAGATTAAGATTTGATGGATATGTGGGCAACCCTAAATTCCTCTACGCCATTCAATTGTCGTTTGCACCAGAAGATGTGGGACGCGCCAAAGATGGGCAATACATAAACATCATAAGAGACGCGGTGGTGTTTTACCGAGCCAACGAGCATTGGACTTTTGGCTTTGGACAAACCAAGCTGCCTGGCAACCGCCAAAGAAACAACTCCTCTGGTGCGTTGGACTTAACCGATCGCTCTATCAACAATGCGATGTTCAACATCGATCGTGATTTTGGGTTCCAAGCGATTTATTCTCATTTAAAAGAAAATGAATTTGGCTATAATCTAAAAGGTGTCATTTCCACAGGAGGCGGGAGAAATTTCAACGAACCGACTGACGGACTGGCTTATACTGGGCGAGTGGAATTGTATCCGCTGGGGAAATTCAAGAAAAAAGGTGAATTTTTCGAGGGAGATTTAATGAGAGAAACCTCGCCAAAACTTTATTTGGGCGGGACTTATCATTTCAACCAAAATGCGATAAAGGCACAGGGGCAAAGAGGAAAAACACTTTTTGAACAAAGAAATCTAAACGCCTTGCTTTTAGATGCTATGCTTAAATACAACGGCTGGTCTGCCATGGCAGCGTTTATGAACCGCACCACCCAAGATCCAATCACTTACAATGCAGACCGCAGCAAATCGCAATATGTATTGGCGGGCTATGGTTACGACGGGCAGCTAAGCTACACATTCCCAAGCCACTGGGAAATTATCGGACGCTACTCGCACAACGAGCCAAACAAAGAGATTCAGCAATGGCAACCTATTCACAATCAGTTTTCTTTGGGTTTAACTAAATACATTTGGGAACACGCATTCAAAGTTCAGTTTGAGGTGAGCAAAAACAATTTTGAATTCCTAAACGGAGAGAAAAAAGACAATTGGTATGCCCGTTTCCAAGTCGAAATCGGAATTTAATTATAATTAAAAAATACTTAAAAACGCTAATTTTCGTCATTGAAGATTAGCGTTTTTTTTATGGCTAAATAAATTTTCAATCAAGAAAAAATCCTTACTTTTGGGTAAATGAAACTAGAGAGCAAAGCCGATTGGATTCAGCGATTGAACGAAGTGGGAACGCAACGCACGCCCGCTTTTTTTATCATAGATTACAAAACTCAAAACGCCGAAATCATTACAAATGATAAATGGCATGAAAACGAAATTTATTTTGAGTTTCGAACCCAAAAACACGCTCCAAAAATTGCCCAAAATCCGATTTTGGAAGAATTGGATTTCATACCACTGAGCGAACAATCTTTTAAAAATCAATTTGATATTGTAGCCAATCATTTGCAAAACGGCGATTCTTATTTAGTGAATTTAACCTTTAGCACTGCATTGAAAAATAAATTAGATTTAGCCCAAATTTTTCTGCAAGCCAAGGCTAAATACAAAGTGCTGTACCAAGATGAGTGGGTATGTTTTTCGCCTGAAACTTTTATCGAAATCCAAGAAAATACGCTCTACACCTACCCGATGAAAGGTACCATAAACGCTGAAATCCCGAATGCCAAAAATGTTCTACTGAACGACCCCAAAGAGACTGCCGAGCATTTTACCATCGTGGATTTATTGCGCAACGACATCAGCCAAATCGCTAAAAATGTAGAAGTTACCAAATTTCGATTTATTGATGAAATTCAAACGCAAAAAGGCAAAATCTTGCAAGCCAGCTCAGAAATAAAAGGAGACTTACCCCAAAATTGGCAAAATCAATTAGGCAATATTTTGGGTCAATTACTGCCTGCGGGCTCCATTTGTGGCGCACCAAAGAAGAAAACTTTGGACATCATTGCCGAAGCTGAAAACTACGAGCGTGGCTACTACACGGGAATTTGCGGGTATTTCTCCGGCGATGCGCTCGACACGGGCGTCATGATTCGATTTATAGAAAAAACAGGAAATTCGTATTTTTACAAAAGCGGTGGCGGCGTTACCGCACAAAGCGATTGGCGCGAAGAATATCAAGAGATTTACGAGAAAATTTATTTACCCATTTAAAAAACCTTCAAATATGGATTTTTTAGAAAGCATTAAAATCGAAAATCACAAAATCTACCATCTCGCAGAACACCAAAAGCGTGTGAATCAAACTTTTGAAAAGTTTTCCCCAAAGGCAGAAGTTTTAGATTTGGAGCAAATTTTCAGGCAGCAAATCATTCCAAAGGAAGGTTTATTTAAAGCACGAATGGTGTACTCAGACCAAGGCTATTCGCTTGAAATTTCGCCTTACACGCCCAAAAAAATCACATCGCTCAAAGTGGTGACAAAAAATGATATTTCGTATGATTTTAAATTTCTTGATCGCAAGGCACTCAACGGATTGAATGATGATAAACCAGAACAAGAAATCATCATCGTGAAAAACGACCAAATTACGGATTCTTCTTACGCCAATTTGGTGTTTTATGATGGCAAAAAATGGGTGACGCCCAAGACTTATTTACTCAACGGCACATGCCGCCAGCGATTGCTAAAAGAAGGCAAAATCACCGAAGAAAAAATCGAAAAAAAAGACATTCAAAAATATCAAAAAATCGGTTTTATCAATGCCATGCTTGATTTGGGCGAAATGACTTGGGACATTGATATTGTAGAGCTTTAAATATCGTTTAAACATTCTTTAATCAACTCATATTCATAGCCTTTCTGCATAAGGTAGCGGGTGAGTTTGATACACTTGTCGTATTCATTTTTGTAGGTAATGCGGTTGGCTTTTTTTTCCATTAAATCAGTTAAAGCATTTAAATAATCTTGATTATCAATCTGTTTTAAAGCTTCATCGATTAATCGCGTGCCGATGTTTCGTTTTTTTAATTCTTGCGTGATTTTAAGCCTGCCCCATTGTTTTTGATTAAATTTTCCACGCACAAAACTATGCGCAAATCTTTCTTCATTTAAAAAATTATGCTGCATCAGCATCAAAATCACCTCATCTTTGGCTTCGGGAATGAGAAAAAACTCTTTCAACTTTTGCTCCACTTCCCAATGGCAACGGTCTTGATAGGCACAATAATGCGCCATTTTTTCTTTAATTTCGGCTATGGTATAGGATTTTCCGTCTTTCACAGGGTAAAATTAATTTTTTTTGAATTATTTTAGCCTTTGATTTTAATTAAATTTTGTTGAGATGAAGATAGGATTGTTTTTCGGCACCTTTAACCCCATTCACATGGGGCATTTAATTTTGGCTAATCATATACAGCAATACAGCGGGCTAGACCAAGTGTGGTTTGTGGTAACGCCACGCAGTCCGTTTAAGAAAAATGACACGCTAGCCGATGACAACAACCGCTACTACATGGTGGAACGCGCCATTGAAAACTACCCCAATCTGCAAGCCAGCAAAATTGAATTTGAAATGCCTCAGCCAAATTACACCACGCATACGCTGGCGGTGTTGAGGGAAAAATACCCTAAAAATGAATTTTGCTTAATCATGGGCGAGGATAATTTGACCAATCTCCACAAATGGAAAAATGCAGATTTTTTGGTTAAAAATTACGATATTTTCGTGTATCCACGCATTCATCAAGATGTAGCGACTCCGCAAGTTCCCATGGATCGCATTTACCGAGTAGAAGACGCGCCCGTGGTAGAAATCTCGGCTACGGCGATAAGAAAAGGCATCAAAGAGGGCAAAAATGTACGATGTTTGCTTCCGCCAGAAGTATTTGAATACATAGATGGCAGTTCGCTCTATAAATCGTAAAAATATGAATCGTAGAAAATTTCTCACTACCACAGGGTTAGGATTGGCAGGTATCGGGCTTGGCACGGGGCTTTACACATGGCAATGGGCACCGTATCAACTGGAATTTACGCACACCCCCATGCCGATTAAAAATTTACCTTCCGAATTAGAAGGCAAGACTTTGATGCAAATTAGCGACATCCACATTGGGAAAAGATTTAACCCAAAATACATTGTGGAAAGTTTTAAAAAAGCTAAAAAATATAATCCTGATTTTGTGGTATATACGGGCGATTATGTAACGACGCACCACGATAAGATTTTGTACCCGCTCTTGCTCGATACGATGAAACATTGCGTGTATGGAAAGTTAGGGACTATTGCGATTTTGGGCAATCACGATTATGGTAAAAATTTTCAAGAAGCAGAAGAAGGCGACAAAGTTGCAAAAACTTTAGAATCCTTAAACATCAAGGTTTTAAGAAATGAGAGCACCGCAATCGAAAATCTGAATTTTTATGGTTTTGATGATTTATGGGGCACTAACTTTAAACCTAAAAAAACACTTGAAAATCTAAATTTGGACCAAGCCAATCTCGTGCTTTGTCACAACCCTGATGTGTGCGATTTACCAATCTGGAAAGGCTACGACGGCTGGATTCTTTCGGGGCATACCCATGGCGGACAATGCAAAGCACCGTTTTTGCCACCACCGATTTTGCCCGTAAAAAACAAAAGATATTCGGCAGGAAAAATTGATTTGGAAGACGGTAGAACGCTCTACATCAACCGTGCATTAGGGTGCTCCTACCCGATTCGTTTCAATGTTCCGCCAGAAATCAGTCTTTTTACTTTGCAACGCGCTTAGGCTTTTATAAATCTAATTTAAGCTGTTGCGGTAGAAGTTTAAAGCTTAATCTATGGTGCAAAGTGGCTCCAAATTCTTCGATGGCCGCTCGGTATGCCTTGGTGGGATAGCCCATATTTTTATCCCAATTAAATTCGGGAAAAAGTTGAGCCAGTTTCTCCATATATTCATCTCGGTGGGTTTTGGCTAAAATCGAAGCCGCCGCGATAGACATGTAATTGGCGTCGCCTTTAATGCAGCATTGGTGTGGGAGATTTTGGTAATTTTTAAATTTATCGCCATCTACTGCGATAAATTCAGGTTTTAGGCTTAATTTATCTATCGCACGATGCATGGCAAGAATGCTGGCGTTTAAAATATTGACTTCATCGATTTCTTGCGGACTTACGAAAGCTACTGCCCAATCCAAGGCTTCCCGCTCAATGATTTCACGCAATTGATTTCGTTTCTTTTTACTGAGTTGCTTAGAATCGTTTAAATCCAAATTTTTAAAATCTGGCGGCAGAATCACGGCACCCGCGACCACGGGCCCCGCTAAACAACCACGCCCCGCTTCATCACAACCTACTTCTAGTTTTTCGGTTTGGTAGAATCGTTGCATTTTTTTATTTCTTTTCGATTAAATCTACGATTTTTCCGCCAAGCCATGAGCATGGGAAAAATACAAAAAAGATTAAAACATTATACCAAGCGGGGTGACCATGCACAAATAAAATATCGATAATTGCCACCGCATACAAAATAAAACCTATGAGCATGGCATAGGCCTGCTTAGCCGTTTTCACGAGCAATGCCGTTACCACTCCTCCCACGGTGCTCGCTACGCCATACGAGATGAGCAAGGCGATGAAGAAATTATTGGGCGCGTGGTAAATCACGCTTTTCCAATAAAGTAGCACATTGCTTTTGTTTCCTAAGTCAATGAATGAAAGCTCGCTAAACCAAGCTTTGTTCATGGTTATTCCTACCAAAATCAATGCTAAAGAAACGAATAAACCTGCGAGAATGGCTAAGGTATTTCTTACAAACATTTTATAGCTAAATTTGACTAAACTGCTGCGATTACAGAGATTTCTACACTCACATCTTTAGGTAATTTGGCTAC
The DNA here is from genome assembly GCF_000265465.1 of Ornithobacterium rhinotracheale DSM 15997. Lineage (NCBI taxonomy): Bacteria > Pseudomonadati > Bacteroidota > Flavobacteriia > Flavobacteriales > Weeksellaceae > Ornithobacterium > Ornithobacterium rhinotracheale. The sequence continues at coordinate 1,808,946 of NC_018016.1, read as the reverse complement.
CTGAACACACTCGCGTGCTGGGTAATTACCCTCGGAAAAATATGAACCGTAAATTTCGTTTACTGTTGCAAAATCGTTTAAATCTTTTAAGAAAATAGTTGCCTTGATTACTTTAGAAAAATCTGTATTAGCTTCTGCTAAAATGGCTTGAAGGTTTTTCATCACTTGGTGTGTTTCTACCTCAATTCCTTGTAACAATTCGCCATTCTCTGGATTGATAGGGATTTGCCCTGAAACAAATAAAATTCCATTGTGTTCTACCGCTTGAGCATATGGCCCAATTGCCGCTGGGGCATTAGTTGTGTTTACCTTTTTCATTTTTCTTTTCTTTAATTAAAAAAATTAATTTTTATATCATTTTCTAAAACTCGGGTTGTCTACCAGAGTTAAAGTTTCGTTCTTCGTATTTCAATGCATCGCTTAGGAAATTAGCTTTGATTCCGATAAAGAAATTCCAAGTTTTGTACATTCCAAACGGCACCATACTGAAATTAATCCTAAAACTACGCAAATCTCTGGTAAGTGCCAAACGCGTATAGCTGATTTGCCCCGTTTGTAAATCAATATTGGTGCTTCCTGAAATGTCCCAATAAGGCGTTGGCGCAATCCTACCACTAATGTTGAGCGAGGTGGTTTTGTTCACATCTCCACGCAAGTTTTTGTTGGCACTATAATTTAGCCCAAAAGATAAATTCCAAGGGGTGAGAAATTGTGCATAGCCTTGGTCGTCAAAATAGTAGACATCATTTCGGATGGCTCCCCTACGAGGGTAATCTATTTTTCTATCGCCAAAGGTTTTATCGTTGAGCGAGTAGTTTAGCCCAATGTTGTAATTAGTTACATTTAATTTCCCGAATTTGTTGATGCGCACGCCATATGGATTTTGCTCGTTTACTAGTACTTGATAAGGATTTACCGTTGCACTGAAGTTGATACGCATTTGATTGTTTAAAACACTCGTTGCTCCGTTAATGCTAATCGGGCTTAGTTTTAAGCTATCGGCTGCAAAATTATAGCTGGTAGAAAGGTTTAAATAATCGAATATTTTAACTTTCTTAACGCCCGTAGAATCTTGTTTTGAACGGATTTTCATCTCTAAATTGTTTGAGATACTTAAATTCAAACTTTCGCTCAAGCCTCTTGAGGGACTTCCGTAGATTCCACCTTCAAATTTGGAGTACAAAACTTGCTCGCCACGCTCGTTGATATACGAATCGTAATAGCCCCATGATGGTGCACTAAAGTCTGGCGTATAGCTGAAGCCCACGCTTGGTGAGATGACATGGCGAATGGCTTTGATCATTTTATTATCATCTGCCGAGCCAAATACTTTAATTCCGTACAATGTTGTTTGGACACTGGTGTTTACTCCAAAAGTTCTAAAGGTAGAAAAACCGTTTACATCTTTGGTTTCTACTTTATGAGCCGCTTTATCATACCATTTTTTTATAGTCTTTAAATACCAAACATCTTGATAATTCCCTCCAAAACTTACTGGGAAATAATTGAAAATCGTAGTTCCTGTATTGAAGCTTAAACTATGCTTGATTCCGTTTTTGGCGTCATCAAACATTTTTTTGGTAAATACATTCTCCTCTGTGGTCTGAATTAAGTTTTGGAGATTAAAGTTATAAGTCATACCAATGTTTTCCAGCAATCCCTTTTTGGTGCCTACCTTGGGAGCAAAAGGGTAAATACGACTCATGTTTACCACCAATGCAGGGAGCGTGAAAGTTACAGGATTTTGCTCCCCATTGCCACTACCGCCAAACATTTGGCTATGCGAAAGGTTTAAACTTCCGCTAAAAGGCGTGTTGGGAAAAGTCTTGTTTATGGAAATAGACGATTGTGCCGTATTGCGCAAAACATTACCAGAGATTAAATTATAATTGCTCAATCCTTCGCGATAGAATGTGCTACTGGTATAGTTTACATTGGCAGAGAAAATCAAATTAGGATTGGCTTTAGGATCTTGCCTGTGCGACCAGTATAATCGGTATAGCTTTGTCTTGGAATAAGAGCTTAATCCCTTAAAACCTGAAACTCTGCGTTCCCAATCAAAACTAAAATCTCCACTGAATTTATATCGCTTTTTGTACTGGGAGCGTGTGTGCAAGCCATAACTTCCTTTGGTAAAAATATCTCCCGTAAAGGTAATGTCCATATAATCTCCCAGCGGAACATAAATTCCCGCTCCTTGGATATAGAACCCCACATCTTGCCTTTCTCCAAAAGATGGCAAAAGAAGCCCCGTGCTACGATCTGTCCCCATCGGGATAAAGGAAAACGGCAATGCCAAAGGGGTGGTAACATTATAGATTTTCATAAAAACGGGTCCCGTTACCACTTTTCGATCTTTTCCTTGAATGAATTTAGCCACTTCGGCTTCTAAATGATAATCTGCAACAGAATCTTTTTTATTGATGAAATACTCATCTGTCGTGAAAGCCACTTTTCTTAATCCCGAAACCGTATCGCTATATTGTTTCACCAATTTAGCCACCACTACGCCATTATCTCCACCCAAATTTTGTTGCGTGCGAATGTTGGAAGCAGTCCCTTTTTTGGTCTTAATATTATAAGTAAAATTATCGTATTCCATCGTATTTTCGCCTTGTTTAAAGATACTTGGCTTAATCAATCGCCCGATGGAATCCTTCTTACCTTCGGCAAAAAGCTCCCCCGTTTCCCAATTTATTTCTATAAACTCGGCAGAAATATCAATATCTGTGTAGTGCACCTTGGCATCGTATTCTAGATAAGATTTTTTATTCTTTAAATCATGAAATACATTATCAGAAGAGTAGTCTACAACCGATTGTAGTGCGTTCTTGTTACTACTCACCGAATCGATACGCACCGAGTCTTGTACATTTTTTTTATTTTCATTTTTATTTTTCGGGGTACTCGCCGCCTTTTGAGCGAAACTAATCCCACAAATAAATATTAAAATTATACGAATAACCCGATTAAATACTTTATATTCCAAGCGATATTATTATTTTTGTCTCAAATTGGGTTCAAAAATACACAAAAAAACAAGCTTATATGAATTTTATTCTAAAAAATATTTCTAAAACATTACTCATCATAGTTTTAACTTTTCTATTTTTCCCAAACGCTGAAGCCCAAAAGCGAAATGACAAGTTTGTTTTGGTACTAGACGCTGGACACGGCGGGCATGATACTGGAGCACGAGGTGTAGCAGCCAATGAGAAAGATGTAGCCCTTGATGTTACCCTGCGTGTGGGAAAATTGGTGAAAGATTATTTTAAAAACGATGTAAAAGTAATATATACTCGCTCAACAGATGTTTTTATCCCCCTAGCAGAACGCGCCGATATAGCCAATAGGAATCATGCAGATTTCTTTATTTCAATTCACTGCAATTCGGCTCGTCCTGGCGCCTTTGGCACAGAAACTTATGCTTTAGGCTCTGATCCCAAACGAGCCAATTCCAATTTCAGTATTGTAAAAAAAGAAAACAGTGTAATCTTGCTTGAAGATGATCACAAAGAGAAATATGAAAACTTCAATGGCTCGCCCGAGTCTCTCATTGGGCTTACATTAATGCAAAACACGCATCTAGACAATAGCTTAAAAATGGCTAAATACATTGAAGATAACTATATTAATAAAGATAAAAGATTTAGCCGAGGTGTAAAGCAAGCTGGTTTTATCGTATTGTGGAGAACTGCCATGCCTTCTATTCTTACAGAAATTGGCTTTATTACCAACCCTGAAGAAGGGAAGTATCTTGCCTCCGATGAGGGAAAAGAGAAAACCGCAGAATCTATCTTTAATGCCATAAAAGCGTATAAAAAAGCGTGGGATTTAAGACGAGGTGTAAACAATGTAAACGAGACAAAAAAAGCTGAAAAACCTAAAATAGAACCAGAAAAACCCGTAGCAGGAAAAGTTTTTAAAGTTCAATTTTTAACGAGCAAAAGAAGTTTCAGGCAGGGAGCTCCCCAATTGAAAGGGCTCACAAATGTTGAAGTTTTAAAAGATAATGGCATTTATAAATACTTTTACGGGAAAACATCTTTTAAATCTAAAAGCGATGCCAACCTACGCCATGTAAAAGCCAGAGGATTCCCAGACGCTTTTGTAGTTGAGTTTACTAATGACAGTATAAAATAATATCATCATTTTTCACGATTTATAACACGATAAATTATACTTTTGCAAATTAAATAGTAGCATATGAAAATAAGTAAGGAAATAAAAATCGGTTTAATCTCCGTTGTGAGTATCGTCCTATTTTATTGGCTTTTTAATTTCCTAAATGGTAAAAACTTCTTTACCTCTGGGCAGATTTACTATGCAGTATACGAAAATGTGGACGGGCTACTCCCTACCAAGCCTGTGAATGTGAACGGACTAAAGGTGGGAACTGTAGAAGATATTAAAATCGTAGAGGGGAAAGAAGATATTTATTTTGTAGTGAAAATGATACTTAATAAAAAATTACACTTTTCTAAAAATACAGTAGCAGAAATCTACGAACCTGGCTTAATGGCTGGAAAGCAAATAAAACTAAACATTGATTACAATGGTCCAGAAGCCCAAAGTGGCGACACGCTCGTTGCTGCAAATACGCAGTCTCTCATGACCATGTTATCAAACAAATTGCAACCCACTCAAAACAAGCTCGATAGCGTGCTCACTACTCTGAATGCTACTTTGGGCAGATTTGGAAACTTGGCAGACGAAGAAACCAATCAAAATTTAAAACATGTTTTAGCCAGTCTAGACCAAACCATTCAATCTCTTGGAGCCACTTCCAATAGTGCTCGCGCCCTTATTCAATCCACAACAAAAATTGCAGATAAAATTGACGGCGAGGTGAAACAACTTTCTCAAAACGCCAACAATGTGATGTCCACCGCAAACTCTACACTTAAAAAGTATGGTGATGTTGCCGACAAAATTGAAGCGGCTAATTTTGAAAAAACATTGGCAAATTTAGAATCTAGTTCTCAAGAACTGAAACAGTTTTTAACCAAACTAGACAACTCCAATGGAACGCTAAATAAGCTTATAAACGATCCTGCGTTTTACAACAACCTCAACGAAACTACCAAAAGTTTAAATACTCTTTTAACTGATTTAAAAGAACGCCCAGACAAATACATTCAGTTTTCAATTTTCGGAAAAAAAATTAGAGTAAAAGATACTATAAAATAAGAAAATGCTTGCCCAAATTCTATTTGCCATAGCCCTATTGTGCGGAATCGGATTTTTCGTTTTTAATGTAAAAAAAATCAAAAGAAACATTTGGCTCGGTAGAAAAATCAATCGTAGCGACCACAAAAGGAAAAGATGGCAAAAAACAATGCTTATAGCACTTGGGCAATCAAAAATGATGGCTCGCCCTGTCGCTGGGATATTACACATCACAGCGTACTTGGGCTTTTTTATTATCAATATAGAGCTGCTCGAAATCATAATCGATGGGCTTTTTGGCTCCCACCGAGCTTTTGGATTCATGGGTGGTTTTTACGATGTTTTGATTGGCGGATTTGAGATTTTAGCAGCATTGGTACTTATTGCCGTAACGCTTTTTTTTGTCCGAAGAAAATTATTACCTATCCAGCGATTTAAAATTTTAAAAGGTTTCCCTAAAACAGATGCCTATCTTATTTTAATCATCGAATTTTTTCTAATGCTTGCGTTTCTGTGTATGAACGCCGCCGATTTCTATCTGCACCAAATCCTAGGCATTGATTTAGCAGGAAGTTTCCCTATTTCAAAATATCTATTTTCTGGATTTAAAAACTTAAACGAAACCACACTTTTCATCATTGAACGCACTGCGTGGTGGTTTCATATTTTGGGAATTTTAGTATTTTTAAATTATTTATATTATTCAAAGCACTTGCATATTTTGCTTGCCTTCCCTAATGTTTGGTATAGCAAATTGCAACCAAAAGGCGAATTAGACAATCTTGAAAGCGTAAAAAAAGAAGTAGCTCTCATGATGGATCCCAATATTGATCCGTTTTCGGTTACGCCAGAGCCAAGTACTGAGACTTTTGGGGCTAATGATATTTTTGATTTAAACCGAGTACAACTGCTGAATGCCTATACCTGCACCGAATGTGGAAGATGCACCGCAGAATGCCCCGCACACCTCACAGGCAAAAAGCTTTCGCCTCGAAAAATCATGATGAAAACGCGCGACCGATTGGAAGAAGTGAGCAAAAATATCGATAAAAACAAGGAATTTGTGCCAGATAACAAAACGCTACTTGGCGACTATATCTCTGCCGAAGAAATCTGGGCTTGCACCTCATGCAATGGTTGTACGCAAGCTTGCCCTATTGAGATTGATCCGCTTTCAATCATCATCAATCTGAGACAATATTTGGTCATGGAAAAATCGGAAGCCCCTACGGAACTTAATCACATGATGCAAAATATAGAGAACAACGGAGCTCCTTGGCAGTTCAACAATGCAGACCGATTGAATTGGGTGAATGATAAATAACTTTAATATTAAACGAAAAAAGTCAGCTCGCACGAGCTGACTTTCTTTATAATACATCTTTTTTTAGCTTTATAAAATATCTGAATCTTGGATATTTTCGCGTGTTTTCTTTTTCATCTCCTCGCCTATCACATTAGCCGCAGAAAACGAAGCCACCATGTTATTCAACATATCTCCTGCTGCACTTGGCGAATTAGGCAACAAAATCAAATTTGATTTATTGCTTGAGCCCATTGCGGTGAGCGTGTCGTAGTGTTGCGTTACCACAATAAGTGCAGACGCTTCTTGAGAATTAATCCCCACTCTATTTAGCACATTTACAGATTCTTCTAAACCTTTAGCAATTTCTCTTCGCTGGTCTGCAATCCCTTGCCCTTGGAGGCGTTTACTCTCGGCTTCGGCTTTTGCTTTCTCCACGATTAAAATACGCTGAGCATCTCCTTCGTATTGTGCTGCTATTTTCTGGCGTTCAGAGGCATTGATGCGATTCATCGCGTGTTTTACTTGCTCATCTGGATCAATATCTGTCACCAAAGTTTTGATGATGTCATAGCCATAATCGTTCATAGCTTCTTGCAGTTCAGATTTCACCGCAATAGCAATATCGTCCTTTTTCTCAAAAACATCGTCCAATCGTAATTTTGGTACCTCGGCACGCACCACATCAAAGATGTAAGAGGTAATTTGTGATTGCGGATCGTCTAATTTATAAAAGGCGTCGTACACTTTGTCTTTTATTACTAAATATTGTGTAGATACTTTTAATTTCACAAATACATCATCTTTAGTCTTAGTTTCTACCACTACATCCAATTGCTGGATTTTCAACGAAACACGCCCAGCGATTTGATCCACAAAAGGGATTTTCAAGTTGAAACCTGAATTTCTTACGCTATGAAATTTCCCCAAACGCTCTACCACTACGGCGGTTTGTTGCTTTACGATGAACCAAAGTCCAAAAAAACTAAGGACAAAGATGATGAACAATATGGCTCCTAAGCCAAGTTCTAGTCCTAAAAATTCAAATTGTGTAATCATGTGTTTATTTTTTTATAGATAATTTTTTGTTGAGAATTATAACATTCCTAATTCAAATTTTGCTTCTTCGCTCATCAACTCTTGCGACCATGGCGGGTCAAATGTAATTTGCACAGTTGCTTTTTCTACACCGTCGATATTTCCGATTTTTTCTTCTACTTCGGCTGGTAGCGACTCGGCTACGGGACAATTGGGCGTAGTGAGCGTCATCAAGATTTTAGCCTCGCCCGCTGTGCTAATGTGCGCATCATAAATTAAGCCTAATTCGTAAATATCTACTGGAATTTCTGGATCATAAATGGTTTTAAATACCTTTACCATTTCTTCGCCCAAATCGTGTATTTGTTGATTTGTAAGTTCTGCCATTTTGTGATTTTTATTTAGTACAAATATAATTAATTGTTTTAAATTTTTAATCCAAAAACAAAAAAGCGTCTTTCGATAAAGAAAGACGCTCCATGTGTATTTTACAAAAAATGATTTTATTTAAAATCTGCTAAGCTTACGCCTTTGTTCACCTCCATGTTTTTCATGGTAGTTACTATTTTTTGCCCTGCTACTTCTTGCGTTACAACAAATGCAAATTTCACTCCATCTACAGATTTATAATCTTTGTAAGAGGTGATAATTTCCATCGGACCTTGTGGTGTATCTACAGAAACACTATTTTGCACCAATAATTTAGATTTGGCATCGTAGTATTCATAAGTTTTTAAATCTCCCACAGGCACTTCAACTTTGTAAGCTAATTTTCCATCAATAGTAGCTGTGCCTACTAGCTTAGCCTCTTTATCTGTATAAAATGCTTGAGGTACAATTCCTTTTTTAGCAGATTTTTCTGCTACATCTTTTCCAGATTTTTCTGAATTCCCCATCATGCCAGAAGTTTTCTCAACCTTTCCATCGAAAATGGTGGTAACGATTACGGCTCCGTTCATTTTAAGAACAGTTTTTTCTAAGTTTGGCGCGTAGTATAAAACTTCTCCTTCAAGTGGTTGTGGAGCGGCTCCTTCTAATGTAAAGGCAGCTTTTACACTTTTAATGTTTTTCACTTTTTGAGCTCCACCAATCGCTTGCACATAATCTGCTAAAACTTTTTGTGCAGTGAGTCCCGCAGGAATTGCTACTTGATTTTTAAGTGGATTTCCAGTTTTTTCGCCTAAACGATTGTAGAAATTAATTGGATAACCTAATTTTTCTAATCCTGGCAAAACATCTTCTGCTTTCCCTACTACTACGATTCGAGAGTTTTCTGCTCCAAAATATTTTTTAGCCGCAGCTTGCACTTCTTCTAAAGTTACAGCACTGATGTTTTTGATAAAGTTTTCGTAGAAATCGGCAGGTAATCCTTGAACCTGGATTTGTAATGCTTGGTTAGCAACCACGCTAGGTTTTTGTGCATTCATCACAAAAGAACCAATGTAAGTAGCTTTTGCTCTGTCAAGCTCTTCTTGCGTTACAGGCTCTTTTCCGATTTTCTTAATTTCGTTCATCATTTCTACAACGGCACTATCTGTCACGGCGTTACGCACAGCTGCTGTTGCTGTAAAGTTCCCGATTTCTTTGTCTGGAGAAATTCCTGAATAAGCACCATAAGTCCAGCCGTGAGCTTCTCTTAAATTAGCAAATAATCTTGCATCGGCTCCACCTCCCAAAATTTTATTGGCTAAAACGGCTGCAAAATAATCTTTGTCTTTAATTTTTAAATCTACCACATTCAAAGCAGCGATTTCTGTTTGCACCGCATTTGGCATATCGATGAAATCGATTTGAACATTTGGTAAATTTTGTGGTTTGGCATAATTTACTTTTTTGATGCCTTTTGGCTTCCAAGAGGCTAAATCTTTTTCTACTAATTTCTTTACTTCTGCCAAAGTAACATCTCCTACTACGACTAAATATGCATTTTCTGGTGAAAAATATTTATTATAATAGTTTTTCACATCGTTGAAGGTAACATTTTGCAATGTTTTTTCAGTTGTAAATTCACCATAAGGGTGATCTTTACCAAATGCCAAAGCTGAACGAAGGTCGTTTGCCACTTTCTGAACATTTTTCTCAGAAATTCTAATATTTTCTAAGGCTTTTTCTTTTTCTTTCTCAAATTCAGTTTTAGACAAACGAGGGTCTAATGCTGCACTGATTACTAAATCGAATACTTTAGGAAAATAGCGAGTAAGCGTAGTTGCACTGGCTCCAGAAGCATACACATTGGCATTGGCTCCATAGAACTCTAATTCTTCGTTGAAATCGTCTTTGGAAATCTTTGAAGTTCCGTTCCCCATAATAGCACTTAGCATTTGAGAAACTCCTTTTTTATCTCCTTGCAACAATGGCGGATTATCCATAGATAAGTAGAAGCTCACAGATGGCAATTTGTGGTTTTCTACCACCATTACATGCAATCCATTGGCTAATTTAAACTCTTCTGGCTTAGTGATTTTCACTGTAGGTGCAGGACCTGGCGTAGGTCTCACCGAGCGATCGATTCCTTTGTTCACCTTGGTTGTAGTTTGTGGTTCTGCTGTCTTTTCTGCTTGTTTAGTCGAAGTACAAGCGGTAACAAATAAAGCGGAAAGTATTGCGATTGATAATTTTTTCATAGGTTTATTTTTTATCATTTTTTTGTTCTGGTAAATATTCCAAAATCAAAGATTGATTTAAATTGAAGTATTTTCTTGCTACTTCTCTAATTTCCTCTCTTGTGATTGAACGGTAAATTTCAATTTCTTTGTTGATTAAAGAAGTGTCTCCGTACAACATATAATTGGTAGCCAATGAACTCGCGATACCAGAAATGTTTTTGTTTTGATTTACGAATGAATTTTCAAAAGAGTTTTCCACCTTTTGGTATTCTCTCTCAGAAATTAAATTAGTTTGTAAATCTTTAATTTCTTTTTCAAAAGCTTTCAAGATTTGCTCCTTGCTTGTTTTTCCGATAGGCAAAGCATAGAACATATAAGTACCATAATCTTCTTGCCCATAATTGAAAGAAGCCGCTTCTAATGCAATCTTGTTATTGTCTACCATATTTTTGTAGAGTCTCGCTGTTTTTCCACCGCTTAAGATTTGAGAAATCATGTCTAGAACATAAGCATCTCTCTCCTTCATACTTGGTGTTCTGAACGCCAAAATGTACATTGGGGCTTGGATATTTGGATCATAGAATTTAGCTTCTTTTTGTCCAGTAAACGGATCTTCCTGAATGTGCGGACGCTCAATGGCTGGTCCTGCTGGAATGTCTCCAAAATACTCTTGAATCCATTTTTTAGCCTGTGCCACATCAAAATCTCCTGCCACGACAAGCACCGCATTGTTTGGAATATAGAATTTCTTAAAGAAAGCTTTAAACTCATCTAAAGTTGCTGCATCTAAATGCTCCATTTCCCCAATGGTAGTGTGCTTGTATGGGTGTTTTTGGAACATATTTTCTTTGATAGCCTTCATCATATTTCCGTAAGGTTGGTTATCCACACGCATACGCTTTTCTTCTTTCACCACCTCATTTTGGGTATCTACCCCAATTTGGTTGATCACTGGGTGGAACATTCTTTCTGATTCCATCCAAAGGGCTAACTGTAAATTATTTGAAGGAAAAATTTCGTAATAATAAGTACGGTCATCTGTGGTGTTAGCATTCATTTGTCCCCCGTTAGAAGAAACGATCTTGTCCCACTCGCCACGCTTAATGTTCTCGGTTCCTTCAAACAAAAGGTGCTCAAAAAAGTGTGCAAAACCTGTTCTATCTGGTCGCTCATCCTTGGCTCCCACATGATACATTACCGAGGTGATTACCGTAGGTGCAGAAGTATCTTTGTGCAAAATTACATGCAATCCATTAGATAAATCATACTCCTCGTAATCAATTTTTTGTGCATTGGTCAAAAGGCTTGCTCCCGCCAAAAATGCACCCAATAAAACTTTTTTCATTGTCATTATATAAAATTTATTTTACTTTATTAAAAATGATGCGCGTAAAGATAAGTTTTTTTCACATTAAACCATTAACTTTTTATTATTTTTGCATTCATTCTTTAACGATGATTTAAAACTAAAATCCTATTTAATTTTGGATTTAATTTATTCAGTATAAAAAAACAAACAATCTATTTGGAACAATAATTGAAAGTAAACGCAAAAACACAATTAACTATGAAGAAAACAGCATTTGGTCTTGTAATTATGTTTCTCATGCTCATCGCTGCATGTACGCAAAATCCCATTACGGGAAAATCTAACTTTCTGTTGGTGAGCAATGAATCTTTGATCCCAATGGCTTTACAACAATATCAACAAGTTTTAAAAACTCAAAAACTTTCTACCAATAAAAAGCAAACTGCCATGGTGAAAACCGTGGGAAAAAATATACAAGGTGCTGTGGAAAGATATCTAAAAGCTCAAAATAAATTAGATTTTTTAAACGGCTACCAGTGGGAGTATAACTTAATCGAAGATAATCAATTAAATGCTTGGTGTATGCCAGGGGGCAAGGTAGCTTTCTATACTGGGATTATGCCCGTTTGCCAAAACGACAACGGTGTAGCTGTGGTTATGGGGCACGAAATCACCCATGCCTTGGCTCAGCATAGTGCTCAGCGTGCCACTCAGGCATTGATTGCTCAAGGTTTGCAAGTAGCTGGGAACATGGCTATAAACGATAATAGATATAGAAATGTGTTTAATTCGCTGTATCCCGTGGGTGCACAGGTAGGAATCTTGGCATACTCAAGACAAGCTGAATTAGAGGCAGATAGAATTGGGCTTACCTTAATGGCTATGGCAGGATATGACCCTAGAGAAGCTCCTAAATTCTGGGAACGAATGGAAGCTCAAACTCGCAACGGTCGTCGTCCGCCAGAGTTTCTCTCTACGCACCCTAACCCAGGTCGAAGAATTGAACAATTAAAGGCTGAACTGCCAAAAGCATTACAACTTTATAACCAAGCTACAGGCAAGCAGGTTAGCCTCAATTAAATCATTTTTATAAAAAAATAAAAGTTCAAAAAAAAACGCTCAATTGCTTGAGCGTTTTTTAATTTTTATTTCAAAACATGTTTTTCGACTACTTTTCGCATTGAGCGAAATCCGATTTTATCTAAATCTATTTCATCTTCGCTTAGCCACATCACATCTTGAATTTCTGAATCTTCTTTTTTGAGCACCACATCGTGGTCGAGCACAATTTTAAAAATGACATCAAGTGTGCGATAAGGAATATTTTTAAACAAATAATCATTTGCCTCCGTGTCGATCAATTGCAAATCACCAATATTTAAATCTAAATCCAATTCCTCTTTTAGCTCGCGCACTACCGCCTCTGCCGCGGTCTCCCCTGGATCTACAAAACCACCTGGAAAATCCAATTTCCCCTTAGCAGGTTCGTTATTTCTTACGGTAAAAAGATATTTTCCGTTTCGCTCAATAATCACCATTACAGCCGCTGCCATATTGTGATAATAAACAAAATCACAATCCTTACACTCGAAACGGTGAGAATTGATAAATTCATGATTCTCGGAACCACAATTGAGACAATATTTAAATAATTCTGCCATTTTAAATAGGTTTATTCAGCTTGCAAAGTTAAACTATCTCTATGACTTTCGTTCAGTAAATGGGCATTTTTTACTTTTTCTAAATCTACGGGATATTTCCCTAAAACTCCCGCTAATGAAAACGCAGAATACACCGAGCGGTTCCGCTGATTGCCAAGAGCCACAATGGTGAGCGTATCTTGCTCCCCACGCACATAGCTAGTGTAATTCCCATGCCACCACCCATTGTGGTACAACAACTTATCGCCAGAATCCCATTGCATCATTCGGATACCTAGTCCATAATTTTTCACGCCTTCTTTCTCGTTGCTATAGCCTTTTTTCATCAAAGTTTTCAGCTCTGGCGTCAAGAAATTATCGGCATACATTGCTCGGTCGAGTTGCAAAATATCTCTGGGCGTTGAATATATATTCTTATCACCATAAATGGCATCTAAATCGCTTTCTGGCCACAATTCTCCTTTAAAAGTATAGGATTTTGAAACCTCTCGTGGATTTTTGTAATCGAACACAAATGTATGATTCATCCCAAATGGCTCAAAAACCATTTTTTGCATCGCAATGGGATAACGCTCTCCTGTTACCTTTTCTATGATTAAAGCCAAAAGGGCATAATTGGTATTGCTATAGCTAAAGTTTTTATTGGGCTGATTATGAACTTGGCATAAACCATTTGCTAAATATTCTAGCACATCATAATTGTTTTTCATTTTATCTTCTCTCCAAAATCGCTTGTGCGGCTGAAAATAAGCATAGTTTTGCAAACCGCTACGATGCGTGAGCAAATCACGAATCGTGACATCCTTATATGGAAAAGCAGGCAAAACATTTGACACCAATTGGTCTAACTTTAATTTATTTTCTTGCACCAAACGCAACACCGCCACCCCCGTCAAAACCTTGGAAATAGAGGCTAAATGAATCGGCGTGTCTTGGGTTAATGCTTTATTTTTTTCTTTGTCCGAAAAGCCTATGTACTTTTCATAAATAATTTCGCCATTTTTGGCAACCAAAAGCCCTCCACTCACTTTATTGGCTTCCCAATAATTTTTATAAAAAGCATCTAAATACGATTTTTTTTCACGCTTAAACGCAGCCAAAGCTTTTTTATTATATGGTAACTTTACATCTGGTTTAGCATAAACAGGGTAGGACAATGCTTCTTTTGAGCCCACAGGCGAAGTTGCATCGCTTTTGGAATTACACGCAAAAAGCAATGCAACGCATAGTGTATAAAAAATCAATCGCATGGAAGTGCTCCTTTACATTCCCATTTCGGCTTTAAACTGCTCTAGGAATCGCACATCGCTTTCAAAATACATACGAATATCACTAATTTGGTATAAAAGCAACGCAATACGCTCTAAACCAAGACCAAAAGCAAATCCGCTGTATTCTTCTGGATCGATATTTACATTTTTAAGCACATTAGGATCTACCATACCACATCCCATGATTTCGAGCCAGCCAGTACCTTTCGTCATTCTATAATCGGTTTCTGTCTCCAATCCCCAGTAAACATCTACCTCAGCACTTGGCTCAGTGAATGGGAAATACGATGGACGAAGTCTGATTTTTGACTTACCGAATAGCTCAGTGGTAAAGTATTGCAAAGTTTGCCTTAAATCAGCAAAAGATACATTTTTATCAATGTAAAGCCCCTCAATCTGGTGGAACATACAGTGCGAACGCGCAGATATCGCTTCGTTTCTATACACACGACCTGGTGACAAAATTCTAATCGGCGGCTCGTTGTTTTCCATGTAGCGAATCTGAACAGATGATGTGTGCGTGCGCAACAAAACATCTGGATTTTGCTGAATAAAGAAAGTATCTTGCATGTCCCTTGCAGGGTGATATTCAGGTAGGTTCAGTGCAGTAAAATTATGCCAATCATCCTCGATTTCTGGCCCGTCTGATAGGGCAAAACCGATTCTTTTAAAAATCTCAATAATTCTATTTTTTACAATGCTGATTGGGTGCTTGCTTCCTAAAATAAACGGCTCCCCTGGCTTGGTGTAATCCTCTTTTTGGCTTTGCGACTCGCCACCAGCATTTTGAGATTTTAAGGCGTTGATTTTTTCGGTAGCTTTTTGCTTTAATTGATTAAGTGCTTGCCCCACTTCTTTTTTCTCTTGGTTAGGCACTTCTTTGAAACGGGCAAAAAGACCGTTCAACAAACCTTTTTTAGCCAAAAATTTTATTCTAAATTCTTCGATTTCTGCTGCTTTCTCAGAGCTAAACTGCTCAATCTCCTGTAAGTAAGATTTTATTTCTTCTATCATCTTTTGCTAGATTAAAGCCCAAAAATACAAAATTCATACTTAATTCATTGGGAAATGCACATAAAAAAAGCCGTTCAAAACATGAACGGCTTAATTTTCAATTATTTAAAATATTTTATCGAAGCTTATTTCACGCTAACTTCCTTATCTGCTAGAATGTTCACCTTCAATGCAACATTGTCACGAATTACGACACCTTGCTTTCCTTCGAAATTAACGCCGAAATCTTTTCTGTTAATGCTAAATTCTTCTGAATTCAATTGTAATTGATCTCCTTCTACAGAAACATTTGCTTTTACTGTGATGTTTTTCTCAATTTCTCTTAGTTTTAAATTTCCGCTAATTTCTGTATTGTACTCCCCTTCGATTGGTTTTACAGAAGTGATTACAAAAGTAGCTTCTGGATATTTTTCTACATGCAAGAAATCTTCAGACTTTAAATGTCCGTCCAATTTTGCTTTGCTATCTGGATCATCATTTAAGTCTAAACTCTCTAAACTCGCTACATCGATAGTGAAAGTTCCCGAAGTCAACACTCCGTTTTCTACTCCTACCTCACCCGATTTAAATTTAAAAAATCCGTTGTGTCCTGCTTCTTTGTTTTCAGATTCATAGAATTTAAAGGCACGCCATTCTACATTTGATTTTTCAGTATTCACTGCAAAAAGACTTGCGCTCTCGCTTGGCTGATTGGTTACCTCTACAGCATCTGTAGCCTCAACTGCTTGTTTTTTCTCACAAGAAGTAAAACCTACTAAACCGGCTGCTAATACTACTAAAACTGATTTCTTCATAAATTAAAAAATTTTGTGTTTTTACAAAGATAGTAAAAAAAATGATATAAATCATAACACCTTCAATTAAATTTCCCTTTCCACCAACGAAAAAACTAAACAAAACACTCACAATCAGAAGATAATACAAAAAAACGCCTTTCCTCAATTTCTTTTCACGATTCTGAATCAAGTTTAGAATGACAACAATTAATTAAAAATCCAAGTTCTTAATGATGTAAAAAACACCGAAATCCGATTTTTAGTTTTTAAAAAATAGGCAAAAATCCATTTTTTCTATTCACGTGGTGAGAAAATCTATTTAACTTTATTTCCTAATACCACTTATAATATTTATTTTTACCTTTGCATAATACAGATTTATCTATGAGTATTACAAAAAACGACATAAAAGACATTTTAGAAGCCATGGGGCTTATGCAGTGGGTGAAAAACCTGCAAATTATGGGAGGCAAAATCATGATTGATGCGGAGTCTCCTTCGCCTACTATGCACGACAAAAAGAAATTGGAAGAGGCACTTACTGCTGCCATCAAAGATAAATTACCTGAAGCGGATTTGGCAATCAAAGTTACTGCCAAGCCTACCCCAAAACAGGCTCCCGTTTCGCCTGAAAACCCAAAGATTTTAGGCAAGAAATTAGACGGCGTTCAAAACATCATCGCAGTAGCGTCTGGTAAAGGAGGCGTAGGAAAATCTACCCTTTCATCTAACCTTGCGATTAGCCTTAAAAACATGGGCTTTTCGGTGGGATTGCTTGATGCCGACATCCACGGGCCGTCTATCCCGTTGATGTTTGATGTAGAAAATGCTAAACCACAATCGGTTGAAGTAGATGGCGTTTCAAAAATTCAACCTGTGGAAAGTTATGGCGTAAAATTGCTTTCTATCGGATTTTTTGCCGATCCAGAGCAAGCAATTGTTTGGCGTGGAGCAATGGCTTCTAAGGCTTTACAACAATTGATTCACGAAGCAAATTGGGGGAAATTAGATTTCCTTATCATTGATTTACCTCCGGGAACAGGCGACATTCAATTATCACTTGTTCAGCAACTTCCTATCACGGGTGCAGTTATCATCAGTACGCCACAGCAGGTGGCACTTTCTGATGCTAAAAAAGGTATCGGCATGTTTAAACTAGATGCCATCAATGTTCCTGTTTTAGGTATTGTAGAAAACATGTCTTACTTTACACCGGCAGAATTACCTGATAATAAATACTACATTTTTGGCGAAAATGGAGCTAAAAACTTAGCCGAGCAAAACGGCGTTCCGTTCTTAGGAGAAGTGCCAATTGTTCAAAGCATTCGCGAGGCGAGCGATGTGGGAAGACCTGCCGCATTGCAAGGCAATACCATTGCAAGCGAGGCTTACCGAAATATTGCTAAAAACATGATTGAAAGCTTGGCGGAAAGAAACACAAATTTACCACCGACTGAAATCGTACGTATCACCACCATGGCTGGATGTTCAACCCAATAAAGTTTAAATTTTATGCAAGAAGATTTAAGAATTAAAGTACAAAAGGCATTAGACGAGATTAGACCTTTCTTGAAATCAGATGGGGGCGACATCGAACTCATCGACATTGCAGACAACATCGTTACCGTGCGCCTGCTCGGTGCGTGCATGGGCTGCAGTGTAAACCAAATGACACTAAAATCTGGCGTGGAAATGACCATAAAAAAACACGCCCCAGAAATTAAAGAAATTATAAATTTACAATCGTAGTGAAAACAGAACTAAAACAAGTAGTAATCCTCTTTGCTGGAGATTCGGGTGATGGTATGCAGCTCACGGGTTCACAATTCACCAATACCTCTGCACACATTGGTAATGACATAAGTACATTTCCAGATTTCCCTGCCGAAATCCGTGCCCCAGGTGGCACCATTGCAGGCGTTTCGGGATTTCAATTGCATTTTGGTAGTGTCAAAATCACCTCGCCGGGAGATGGATGCGATGTTTTAGTTGCCATGAACGCTGCGGCTCTCATCAAAAATCAATTTAAATTAAAACCCAACGGAATTGTAATTGCCAATACCGAAGGCTTTAATGCTAAAAATTTAAGACTTGCCAAAGTGGAAAATAATCCACTTGATGAGGTGAGAAAACATGCCAAAGTCTACGAAATCGACATTACGCAACAGACTAACGAAGCTTTGAAGGATTCTGAACTAGGCACCAAAGACAAAGACCGAACTAAAAATATGTTTGCGCTCGGTTTTGTGTATTGGTTATATAGTCGTCCGCTAGATTTCACTATCGACTTTTTGAAAAATAAATTTGGCAACAAGCCCGAAATTTTAGATGCCAATATTAAGGTATTAAAGGCTGGATATCACTTTGGAGAAATCAGCGATACATTCACGGAAAGATTCGAAGTAAAGCCCGCCAAGATGCCCGCAGGAAAATACCGAAATATTACGGGAAATCACGCACTAGCCATTGGACTTGTGGCAGCGGCACAAAAAGCAAAACTAGATTTATTCTATGGCGGATATCCAATTACGCCAGCCTCAGATATTTTGCACCATTTAGCTAAATATAAAAATTTAGGCGTAAAAACATTTCAAGCAGAAGATGAAATTGCGGCAATGGCATCGGTTATTGGAGCTTCGTATGCGGGAGATTTAGCCGTTACTGCCTCATCAGGACCTGGAATTGCTCTAAAAACAGAAGCCATAGGACTTGCCATCATGCTTGAATTACCGTCTGTAATCGTAAATGTTCAGCGTGGAGGGCCTTCTACTGGTTTGCCAACCAAAACAGAACAAGCCGACTTACTGCAAGCCGTGCATGGACGAAATGGTGAGGCTCCGCTCGTGGTGATTGCTGCCAAATCGCCAAGAGATTGTTTCCAAATGGCATACGAGGCATGTCGCATTGCGCTTGAGCACATGACCCCCGTGATGTTGCTATCTGATGGCTATTTAGGTAATGGCTCTGAACCTTGGAAATTCCCAACTGCCGAAGATTTGCAAGAAATTCACCCAAAAACAGTTTCTCCACAAAACAAAGATCCTTTCTTGCCTTATTTAAGAGATGAAAATGGCGTGAGAGATTGGGCTATCCCTGGCATGCCAGGATTGGAACACCGCGTGGGAGGACTGGAAAAACAAAACTTAACTGGTGACGTGAGCTACAATCCAGATAACCATGAATTTATGGTAAAACAAAGGGCAGAAAAAATCAATAAAATTCAGGATTTTATTCCACAAGCTACCTACGAATGTGGCGATGAAAATGCCGATGTATTGATTTTAGGGTGGGGAAGCACATACGGCTCTATTTTGGCAGCCACTCCTCTGCTTGCTCAAGATGGAATTTCGGTAGCACATGTCCAGCTGAATTACATATGCCCATTCCCTAAAAACTTAGGCGAAATTTTAGCTAAACATAAATATGTGATTGTCCCTGAAATCAATCAAGGGCAATTGGTGAAATTGATACGAGATGAATTCTTGGTAAATGCTTTAAAATTAAATAAAACTAAAGGAACGCCGTTTACGGCTACCGAAATTTATGAGGGTGTAAAAGAATTGATCAAATAGTATCTATACCGTGAACGCTGTATTTTGGCAAAGATTTTGCCTACACATTGTTAAAAATTAATAAAAATGAAAAAAGCATTCTTACTTTTCATCATCTTGACGCTTAGTTTTGCTCAAGCACAAACCAAAGATGGTGAATTTCTAAAATACAGAGTTCATTATGGTTTCTTAAATGCTGGTTTTGCTACCCTAAAGGCTAAAGAGGTGAAACACAATGGGTCTCCTCATTGGCACATCGTAGGAAAAGGTAGCTCCAGTGGAGCTGTGCGCGTTTTCTTTAAAGTAGATGATCGCTATGAAACTTTTATAGACAAGCTTACCTTTAAACCGAGCAAATTCATTCGAGATATTAACGAAGGGGGCTATACCAAAAACAAGGTTTTAAACTTTGATCATAACAAAAGATATGTTTATGAGCATAATCTAGAAAATGGAAAAAAAACCACTTATAGCTACAACACAGAGATTCAAGACATGCTTTCTGCATTTTATTATCTCAGAACCATTGCCAACACAGATTTTGCTGTGGGAGGCACCAAAAACATCAATGTCTTTATGGATGGACAAATTTATCCATTTAAGCTAAAAGTTTTAGGCAGAGAAAATATTAAATCTCGATTTGGCACCATCAAATGTATCAAAATGCGCCCTTATGTGCAGAGTGGTCGCGTGTTTAAAGAGCAAGAAAGTGTCACAATTTGGGTAAGCGACGATGCCAATTTGATTCCTATTTTGCTACAAGCAGAATTAGCAGTAGGCTCTCTAAAAATGTCTCTCTACGAATATAAAAACATCCAAACTCCCCTAGTTTTTAAATAATGCTGAGTGTAAAAAACCTTTACTTTAACTATACTACGGATGTTTCCGTTTTAAGAAATATTGATTTTGAAATAGATAGCACCGAACGCACCTGTATTTTGGGCGAAAGCGGAAGTGGAAAATCTACTTTATTAAAGTTGATTTATGGTATTCTAGACCCCGATGAGGGCGAAATTATCTTTAATGGAGATAAAGTCAAAGGCCCTAAATTACAGCTCATTCCTGGGCACGACGATATGAAATATGTGGCACAAGATTTCGATTTGTCGTTGTATATGACTGTGGCTGAAAATGTAGGGAAACACTTGAGTAACATTTATCAAAACAAGAAAAAACAGCGTGTAAGCGAAATCTTGGAAGTACTTTCGCTTTCAGATTTTGCCCACAGAAAACCCGTAGAATTAAGTGGTGGGCAGCAGCAGCGTGTTGCCATTGCTCGCACCCTTGCCAAAATGCCCAAAATGCTGATTTTGGACGAACCATTTAGCCATCTAGATGCTGCATTGCACATCAAAATTCGACAGCAATTGATGGAATATTGCGAGGAGCAAAACATGGGCGTTCTTTTTTCTTCGCACCGTGCCGATGATGCACTTGGCTATGCCGATCGCTTAATCATTATGCGAGAGGGCGAAATTCTACAAATCGGTACGCCAAAAGATGTGTACCTTTCTCCAAAGGATTTGTATGTAGCCGAACTTTTTGGAAAAGTGAATTACTGGGACGAGACCGACTGCCAAAAATTAAACATCAATAATCCAAATGGCGAAAAGTGTTTAAGTTATTTACACGAAATCAAAATATCGAATTACGGCGTTTCTTCTACCGTGAAACACAGCAGATTCGTGGGGCGAGGTTACGAAATCACACTTGATGTCGATGGCACGCAAGTAATTTGCTATGCCGATGAGCCATACACCAAAGGAGAAGCTTTATCTATCGAGATTCAAAATTATCGTTTTGTAAAGAATTAAGCCCTCAAAAACTTTTTTTTAATTATAGTAAAATAAAAAATTAAGTTTAATCTTAAAATTGTTTAAATTTGCCACTTATCTAAAACAAATATATGGTTAATATCAAATTACCGGACGGAAGTGTTCGATCGTATGAACAGCAAGTCACTCCATTAGAAATTGCACAAAGCATCAGCGAGGGCTTGGCAAGAAATGTAATATCTGCATTAGTAGATGGAAAACAAGTAGAAATCACCACGCCTATCACGCAAGATGCCGAAGTGCAACTATTAACCTGGAACGATGAGCTTGGTAAAAAAGCCTTTTGGCACTCTTCTGCGCACTTGTTAGCGCAGGCTATTTTGGACTTTTACCCCAACGCAAAACTCACCATTGGTCCTGCCATAGAAAATGGGTTTTATTATGACATTGACTTTGGCGATGAAGCAATTTCTGAAAAAGATTTCGAAAAAATCGAAAAGAAAATGCTGGAACACGCCAAACTTAAAAGCGAGTTTAAACTCTATCCCGTGAGCAAAGAAGAGGCGTTGAAAGTATATGCTAATAACCCTTTTAAAACCGAATTAATCGAGAATTTGGAAGATGGCTCTATCACTTTCTGTACGCACGAAAACTTTACAGATCTTTGTCGTGGCGGGCACATTCCGCACACTGGTCTTGTAAAAGCTGTGAAAATCTTGAACGCTGCGGGAGCCTACTGGAGAGGAAACGAAAAAAATCCTCAGCTTACTCGTGTTTATGGAATTTCGTTCCCAAAACAAAAAGAACTAAAAGAATATTTAGAAAATCTGGAAGAAGCTAAACGCCGAGATCATAGAAAATTAGGTAAAGAATTAGGAATTTTCACTTTTTCTGAAAAAGTAGGTGCAGGCTTGCCATTGTGGTTGCCAAAAGGAGCTGCTTTGAGACGCAAACTTGAGGCTTTCTTACAAAAAGCTCAGCAAAAAGCGGGCTACGAAATGGTAGTAACGCCACACATTGGGCACAAAGATTTGTATGTAACTTCTGGACACTATGAAAAATATGGTGCAGATAGCTTTCAACCTATCAAAACACCAAACGAAGGAGAGGAGTTTTTATTAAAACCTATGAACTGCCCGCACCACTGCGAGATTTACAATTCGGCACAGTGGTCGTATCGTGATTTGCCAAAACGCTTTGCGGAATTTGGAACCGTTTACCGATACGAACAAAGTGGTGAGCTTCATGGACTTACTCGCGTGCGCGGATTCACCCAAGACGATGCCCACATTTTCTGTACGCCAGACCAGTTGCTTGATGAGTTTAAAAAAGTAATTGATTTGGTATTGTATGTATTCGGTTCGCTTGGATTTGAGAATTTTACAGCACAAGTATCGCTCAGAGACCAAGAAGACCGCTCAAAATACATCGGGACAGAAGAAAACTGGAATAAAGCAGAAAATGCCATTATTACAGCAGCTAAAGAAAAAGGATTAAATTATAAAATTGAATATAACGAAGCGGCTTTCTATGGTCCAAAATTGGATTTCATGGTAAAAGATGCACTTGGACGCAGCTGGCAGCTCGGAACCATTCAGGTAGATTACAACTTGCCTGAGCGTTTTGATTTAAGCTATATTGGTAGCGACAACGAGAAACATCGTCCAGTGATGATTCACCGTGCGCCATTTGGCTCTATGGAGCGTTTCGTAGCGATTTTGCTCGAGCACACTGGCGGAAACTTGCCACTATGGCTGGCGCCAGAGCAGTTTAAAATTCTGCCTATCAGTGATAAATATTTAGACTATAGCTACAGAGTTTTAAATGAATTACAAGATGTAAACATTGCTGGAAGTGTAGATGCTCGTGCCGAAAAAACGGGTAAAAAAATCCGTGATGCCGAAATCAACAAAGTGCCTTATATGCTAATTGTTGGCGAGCAAGAGGAAGGAAATGGAACCGTGTCTGTTCGTAAACATGGCGAGGGGGATTTAGGAAGTTTCAGCATTCAAGATTTTAAATCGCTATTGGAAAAAGAATTAAATGTTTAAAATCAGTGTTTTAATATTGTAAAATTTCTTAAATATTACGATATTTGCAACATCAAAGATTTAAACCAAGTATAACCAAAACTTTAAATATTATCGCAAAAAAAAGATTCGGAGGGTTTCGCCCCTCTAACAGAAATGAAGACCAACACAAGATCAACGAAAATATCCACGTGCCAGAAGTGCGTGTTGTTGGTGATGTAGAAGAAATAGAGCAAGGTGTCTACAAAACTAGTCAAGCTTTGGAATGGGCTCAAGAAAGAGGGCTAGATTTGGTGCTCATCACAGAAAATGCTAAGCCGCCTGTAGCTAAGATTTTAGACTACAAAAAATTCCTTTACGATGAGAAAAAGCGTAAAAAGGAAATGAAGGCTAAGCAATCTAAAGTGGTGATCAAGGAGATTCGTTTCGGTCCAAATACCGATGAACACGATTACGAATTCAAAAAACGCCATGCAGAAAGCTTCTTGAAAGATGGTGCTAAATTGAAGGCTTATGTATTTTTCAAAGGGCGTTCAATTGTGTTTAAAGACCAAGGCGAAATTCTGCTTTTGAAACTTGCGCAAGATTTAGAAGAGTTTGGTAAAGTAGAACAAATGCCAAAATTAGAAGGCAAGCGCATGATCATGATGATGGCGCCTACAAAGACTAAATAATGGTATAAAAATAAATCCCTCGATTGCTCGGGGGATTTTTATTTAAGCTCTTTTATCCAGCGATGGTAAAAGGTAAAATGCGTTATATCTATCAGCTCTTCGATTTTTTTCAACACTTCCTTTTTCTTTCTAATGGAACTAAAATGATACTTCACAAAATAATATAAAATTGTGTAATATTTTTGCCACCCTGGGTTGATTAAAGATAGGTTTACAGCTTTGTAGTAATTTTCAGCTAATTTTCTTTCCCCTGTATTTAAGTAAACATAGGCTTTTAAAATCTTCCAAGTTTCTTGATGGCTGGTTTGCCTGCTAGAGGAAGTAACATCGGGATTTACTTGCGGAACGGTTGTATCTATGATCATTCTCATTTCATGGAATCGATCCGTTAAAACCAGATGCTCAATCATTTCTTGATCAAAACTAAAGGCATGATATTTTGAACTATATTCATACAACGGGCGTACAGAAAGCATTTCATTAAATTTCTCATGAAATCGTTTTTCATCTTGATTCAGCCATGCATGCAGCAACGACACGCCAAATTTCCGAGCCGCAGGCAGGTGAAAGACACCATTGGGCGGATAAATTAGTGGTGTTTTCTCGACTTGCTCATGGTAAATATCTATATAAGGTTTGTTCTCGGACAAGAAAGCCCCTACAAACAAGAAACCGTATGCATACAATCTAGATTCATTGGTGTATTTATATTTTAAATATTCTTGAAAATACATAGCATAGCCTGTGCACACCAAGTCTCTTAGCGGATGGTTTTCTATAAAATATTCTCGAGCAATGGGTAGTTTTGTTAATTTCTCTTGGCATATCGCTACCATTTCTGGGGAATCCAGAAGCGCATAACTCAATTTCTCGCAAGCATCCCAATAATCTTGTGTATTTACATTTTCTGAAAATAAAAATTCTAGCTGACTCTCAAGATTTTCCGACAAAAAATGATTAAAATTTTCATATCCCACATAAGATGCTAGCGCGTTTAAAATAGGAATTGATGGCTTATGTTCATTTTTAATTAATCCAAAAATTCTGCGAATCGTTTGGGCAGAAACTGGTGCATTATCCACTTTTACAAATACGGCTAATTCCTTACTATCTTTATGCGTCTCAATTGAGCGACCAAATTTTTTGACAACCCCAAGTTTCAATAAATCAATATGTTTCTGATTGTAAACCACTTCAATTAAATTTAACAAAATCTCTTTCGCAAATTTAAAGTTTTTTAACAACACTATAAAAACTTGTACAAAAAATTTATTTAACGATTTTCTAAATTTGTGCAAATAATTATACAAAAATGGGTGGATTTATCTCATTCGTACTAGCTACTATAGGACTAATTGCCATAGGTAGATGGATTTATAAAAAGAAAAATGAGAGAGAGTCTTTTAATTCATTTAAAGATTTAAAAGAGTTAAAAATTTTATTGGACGAAGGAGCTATCACAGAACAAGAGTTTAAAACACAAAAAGAACTCCTTTTTAAAGAAAGAGAAGAGATTTCAAAAGCCAAAGCCAATGGTTGTGCGTGGGCTTTTGGTTTTATCGCCTTTATAGGGCTGATGATACTCATATTAATTATACGAGCAGAAATATTGAGATAAAAAATTATAACACAATGGCATTATTAAACAGATTTAGAGTAAGTGTAAAAAGAGATTTCCCTCAACACAAACTTGCAAAAGGAATGAATGTAGAAGTAGTTTTAAATACTACCAATCCACTGATGTCTATGGATGGCAAACAAGCAATCATAGATGCCTTCATGAGAATTTATGGTGTGGATTTATCCAACAAAAGAAGCTATATAAGCTCTGGTTACATGGATTTTGTAAAACTTTAAAGATTTAAATAAATGAAAAACATTAGCAATTTAAAAGAAATAGCAGAAAGCTTAAATTTAAATAATCTCATTTTAGAAATTAATAATTTAGAAAATAAAATAAATCAGAATAATGCAGAATTAATATTCCCTTTAATCGGAGAATTTAGTGCTGGAAAAACAACACTTATCAATGCCTTGATTGATAACAAAAAGCTTGAAACATCAATCACCCCAACCACCTCAACCATATATGAAATCCATTTTGGGAGTAATACATCAAAAGCCGAAATTGTACTTGAAGATGGAAGCATTAAAGAAATAGAAAATATTGAAGATCTGAACAATGATGACTTAATTGATACACCTACAATAAAAATTTTTGACACATCTAACAAGATTCCAAAAGAAACAATTATTGTTGACACTCCAGGCTTATCATCTCCTACCCAAAAGCATAGAGATAATTTAATGAATTTCCTACCCTATGCAGATGGAATGTTTTTAGTAATAGACATCAATCAACCTTCTACACGTTCATTGATGGATTTTATTTCGACAATGAAGCTATCAGAAAAGCCTATTTATGTCATAATCACGAAATCAGACACAAAGGCTGAAAATGAAATTGAAAGCGTGAAAAAATATTTTTCAAACGAACTAAAATTACCAACAAATGGAATTGCATGTGTTTCTGCATTAGAAGACAATCTAGATGAGTTTTATAATTTACTAAAAGATATTCAGAAGAAAAAAAACGAAATTGTAAAAAAAACATCTGAACTGAGAATAAAATCAATTTCAGAAAATCTACTAAGTTACATAGATGATTTATTAAAAAATGCACAAGATTTTAAATCTCTAGAAAACAGCATCAAACAACAAGATTATGACTTAAGAACGCTTAAAAGAAATGTAGAGAAAATCATTGAAAATGTTAAGTTTGATACGGAACAAACAATACAAGAAACCTCTAAAAAATTCGAAGATAATGTAAAAGGGAAACTTGAAAACATAGTTTCGCAAAAAAATATTGATTACGATGCAGAAGTAAATCATGCAATCAATGATGCTCAAAATATTCTATTTTCTAATTATATCAAAAAAGTGCAAGATTCCATCAATGAACAAATTAGAAAACAAAACAATAAAGAAAGCGAAATTTCTTTTGACAATTTAAGAGAGATTGATTTCTCAAGCCTAAAATTAGACAACACTTATCAAAATCTAAGCCTAAATACTGCTGGAAAAGAATACAACAAAATGATTTCAACAGGTGTGAAAGTTTTAGCAGCAACGGCAGCGGTTGTAGCTATTGTCTCCACGGCTGGTGCTGCTGGTGTTGCTGGTGCTGCTGCTTCTGGATCTGCTGCTTTAGAAATTGCTGATACAGCTACAGACCTTGGAAATATGGCTTCTAATGCCAAAAGCATGAATAGAATGCAGAAATTAGGAACGAAAATAAATAAACTTAGAGAACACATAAGTGAGGGAGAAAATCAGCTAAAAACAATAGAGGAAAGTAATCAAGCTTATGGAGAAAAATTCGGCACTGAGCAAGGCATTGTGGAATCTATTGTAAGCTGGGCAACTGACAGCATGCTGGGAAAACCTCAAAGAAAAAAAAGAATTTCTTCTTTACTCAGTACGCAAATCATACCAGCGTTCAATCAACAATTAGAAACAATCAGCTCAAATATTTTAACTACTATACAAAGTATACTTGATGAGAATGCAACCAGCATTATCAATCAAAAACGAGATAATTTACTTACACTACAAAAAGAACTTTCTGAACAAAAAGAAAATTATAAAACGAGAATGACCGAATTAAAAAATTTCAAAAAATCTTTAATAAACAATTAAAATTAAAAAAATCATGGAAATAGAAAGCACAGGATTAGCGATAGGCCTCGTAGTCGGGGGAATTGCTGGAGCAATTGCAAAAGGTCAATTAGATTCAAACAAATCAAGCAATTTGCTAGAAACAAAAAACAATCAAATCAATTCACTTATCAAAGAGAAAGAATTACTTTTAAATAAAAATACAAAGCTCTCCGAAGAAATAGAATATTTACAGGAAGAAAATGCTAGGATTAAAAAGAAATTCAATCAACATGATGACCTTCAGGATGATTTAAAAGACGAGCTTGAAGATACCAAAACAAAGATTGAGAAACTAAAAAAAGAAAATCAAGAATTATTTAATCAAGCTAAATCTTATAAAGAAGCCTGCGAAGCGCTAGAAAGACAAATTGAAGCTCTAAAAAAATAATATAAATGGAGACCTATACAATTATTTATTTGGTGGTGGCTGTACTTTTCACGGCAGTCATCACCTATATTATTACATCCAAATCAAATAAAAAAGATTCTATTTCCGAATTAAAAAGCGGAAATACCGAAACTGATAAAAAGACAATTGCAACCCTAGAAAATAAGTTGGCCGACAAGGAAAGGAGGATAAATGAATTAAATAACCAAATTTCATCTATCTCAGAAAAAAGCAACACTCCAACCGACAACACCTCTGCCCTTCTAGATGCTAAAAGAAAAATTGAAACGCTCGAAGAGGAAATAGAAGATCTTGAAGATGAAAATGATAATAATAAGAGAAAATTTAAAAAAGAGAAAGAAAGCTTAGAAGAAACCATTAACGATAAAAATAAAGAGATTGAAAGCTTTTCAAATAAAATTGAAGAAATTAAAGAAGAGCTGAGCGATAAAACAAAAGAAATCGCCATCAAAAATGATTCAATTTCCTTTATTCAAGAAATATTATGTGCTAAGGGAATAAGTGACCAAGAAACTCAAAAATTACACCAGAGAGTTGATTTAATCACGAATTTCATAAGAAATGAAATCAGAGATGCTTTCAATAGATGTGATTTAGAACTTGAAGTGGAAGATGATGCTTACTTTTTTAATCAAGGGCTAGAACAATGGGCTATAACCTCTAAAAAGAGATGGATTCAAAATAAAACTAGCATTGCTTTTGTAGGTGAATTTTCTGCGGGAAAAACTTCAATTGTCAATAGAATCATTTCACAAGATGACCCTAAGGCCCCCACACTCCCCGTTAGCACAAAAGCTTCTACAGCTATTCCTACATATATTTCAGGAGGACTTATCACTGACTTTACTTTTGTTGCACCGAATAATGAACAAAAATCTATCACAGAAAATTCTTTCAAAAGAGTAAAAAAGGAAGTATTGGACCAAGTGAAAGGTATTTCTTCTTTGATTAAGTATTTCGTGATGACATACAAAAACGATAATCTAAAAGAAATTAGTATCTTAGACACTCCTGGTTTTAATTCAAATGATAGTGAAGATGCTGAAAGAACCATCGAAGTGATCAATGAATGCGATGCGCTATTTTGGGTTTTTGATGTAAACGCAGGGGAAGTCAACCGACAATCCATTAAACTTATCAAAGAGCACCTCCACAAGCCGCTGTATGTAGTTATCAATAAAATAGACACAAAAGCTGAATCAGAGGTAAAAAAAGTTTTGGATAGAATCAAAAAAACGTTTGAAGATAATGGCATCAAAGTAAATGACTTTATTTCTTTTTCATCAAAGGCTCCAATCTCAAATATTTTAACACCTTTAAAAAAAATCAAAAGCGAAACAGCCCAAAAAAACTACCTAGATAACATTATTCATTATATAGAAAACCAGATTATCCCGTTTTTAGACACAGCCTATTCTAAAGCCGCTCAAGAATTAAATCAAAAAAACAAAGAAGTAGATAATCTATTTTACAGTTTACAAAAAAACCTAACCGATTTAAAAAACTGTACGTCGTCAAACTAAAGTTTACTGAGGCTAATATAGTAAACAATTAAATAAGTCCAAAACAATAATTTAATTTTCGTTGATTTAAAGTATTTATTTTCACTTGTTTTCTTAGTTTTAAGATTTGGTCTTGTCTACCTAGGTATACATCTTCAGGGGTTAAATTATTTAAAGCTTCGTGATATCTTTGCGAGTTGTAATATTGCACAAATTTATCAATAGCCCTTTCGAGTTGCTCTGGAGCATAATAATGGTGTAATTTGACTACATTTTTCATGGAACGATGATACCGCTCGATTTTCCCTTGTGTTTGCGGATGCAATGGTTTTCCATGTATGTGTCTGATCCCATAAGTGTCCATTAAGTAATCTTTGAGTTCCTTAGCAATATAACAAGGTCCATTGTCGGAGAGCAACACTGGCGGTTGCTTTCTATTTTTTATTTTAGCTTTACTGATGGCGTTATCGATGGTTCTTTTGACGTTTTGTGCAGTCATACTAGGACAGAGTTCCCAATGAACGATATATCGGCTGTAGTCATCAATGACGGTGGATAAATAATACCATCCCCAACCGATAATTTTGAAATAAGT
This sequence comes from Ornithobacterium rhinotracheale DSM 15997, assembly GCF_000265465.1. Lineage (NCBI taxonomy): Bacteria > Pseudomonadati > Bacteroidota > Flavobacteriia > Flavobacteriales > Weeksellaceae > Ornithobacterium > Ornithobacterium rhinotracheale. The sequence goes on along the minus strand of NC_018016.1, from coordinate 1,778,540 downwards.
AAAATCCGTTTGCCACATTTGATGCACGAAATTGGTTTTGGAATGAAACTGATCTGCTGCTGCCAAGAACCTATGCGGTGTGTCGGCCAATAATCCCTGTTTTTTCAAAATGCGATAAACGGATGATTCAGATATGAAAACGCCTTGTTCATCGATGAACCTTGTGGCAATGAGCCTTGGTGTTTCCTGGGGATATTGCAAGGCAATCTCAACGACCATTTGTTTGATTCTATCGGGAATGCTATTCCATTGTTGCTTTTGATTACGTTTCGCTTTAAGGCCATCAATACCATTTTGGCTGTAGGCGTGATACCAATTATAAAAGGTTCTTTTGTGAATGCCTAATTGCTTTAAAGTCCTATTAACGCCTAATTCAGAGTTTTTTACCACCTCTATAATCTCTGCTTTTTCTTCTGCCGTTAGTCTCATATATTTTTTAAATTGAGGGGTTAATCCAACAGATTTAAGCTTTTTTTTACAATGTCATAACGAATAACCAAATCGGCCAAAGACTCCTTCAATACGGTATTTTCTCTGCGTAAATCTTTGACCTCCTCACTGGTAGCTTCTCTTGTTTCGTTACCCGAAAGACGTTTCTTTCCTGCTTCAATGAACTCTTTGCTCCATTTGTAATAAGTGGCTTCGCTGATGCCATATTTTCTGCACAGCTCTGCTACACTGAGCTCTGCACGTAAGCCTTCCATGACGATTAAAATCTTTTGTTCTGCATTGTACACTTGTCGTGTATTACGGCGAACTTCCTTAATAAGCTTTTCGCTTTTTGTTTGTTTTTTTACCATGTTCTAAGTGGTTTTTGTAAAGTTAGTTTTTTCTTTTTTTAACTATACTATTTTTAACCTAAACTGGTAAACTTTTTGCTGACGATTTACACCCGAGAGTAGTATTGCAGTTCCTTTAGGAATATTGTATGTATTATTTTCTAAAAAAATAGAAGGAGCTTTATTTTTTTTTAGTTCATTAGTTCCACAATCTAAAGATTCTATAAAATTTTTCATAGTGTTTATAGATACATGGTTGAAGTATAAATCCTTATATGTTTGTATATTATCTGGAGCGGCAACTCCAGGGTATGCCATAATTGTAGAGCCACTAGCAGGTTCTACTTGGGCTCCAATGGCTCGACCTTCAATTTCAAAAGAGAAAGTGTGCTGAGCATTAAATTGATGTCCAATTTCATGCATCAAAATTCCTTCAAACTCTCTGTGTAACATTTCTTTTTTTCTCCATTGCCCAACGAAATCATAGGCACTTACAGCTCGGGCTTTTCTTCCTTTTTTGCAAACTGTTCCGTAGTGAGAGAGCCCTCCAACTTGGCTAGAACTATGAAATAGATGACCAATATCGTAATTTTTATCTCCTATTTTTTCGTCTAAAAAATTTTGAATGATGTTGCCTTGCCAGAAGTTTGAATTATAGGAATCATTTTGAAATGGATTTTTTTCTCCTTGCGAAATTAAGGTTCTTTCATCGGAAACTAATTCAAATTTTATAGATAATTCTCTTATAAAAACTTCATTTATATCGTTTATATAGTTTTTGATAGCCAATAACGCAATTTCTTTATCAGATCTTCTAGAGTACTTCTTATTATTATAGGGTGGAGTTCTTTTTATAATATCTACAAAATCAGGAGTAGCGGCAATTGCAATTTTGAAGGTTTTTATATTGGATTCTTGAGAATAAATTAGAGATGATAAGAAAATAAATAAAAGGTATAAAGCTTTGAAATTCATTTTTTTAATTTAAAAAAGCTACTCAATTGTTAATTGAGTAGCTTATAAAAGTTCAGTTTAATGATTAAAATTTATTTGATCTTATCTACAATTGCTTTGAAAGCTTCTGGGTGATTCATTGCTAAATCAGCTAACACTTTTCTGTTAAGCTCGATGTTGTTGCTTTTAAGAGCACCCATAAATTTAGAATAAGACATTCCGTGTTGTCTAGCACCAGCATTAATTCTTTGGATCCAAAGCGCGCGGAAATTTCTTTTCTTTTGACGACGGTCTCTGTAAGCATAAACCATTGCTTTTTCAACTGCGTTTTTAGCAACAGTCCATACATTTTTACGGCGTCCGAAATATCCTTTCGCTAATTTGATAATTTTCTTGCGTCTTCTTCTAGACGCTACTGAATTGGTTGATCTTGGCATAATTTTTAAATTTTTTAAGCGTAGGCGGAAGTGTAATAAAACTTCTCTTTTTCTCTGCCCTCGCTTGGGTTAAACATTTTAATAAACCGGATTTTTATATAATTGGTGTTTTTGTTGAAAAACAAAAAATTATTTTAATCCTAATTGGCGTTTTACGCTGTTTACATCAGCTTGGTCTACAAGACCCATTTTGGTAAGATTTCTCTTTTGCTTAGTTTCTTTCTTAGTTAAGATGTGGCTTTTGTAAGCATGTTTACGCTTAATTTTTCCACTTCCTGTAAGTTTGAAACGCTTTTTAGCACCTGATTTTGTTTTTTGTTTTGGCATTTCTGTGTACTTATTGGTTAAACTGAACTTTAATCCGTTTGGTATTTAAACGAAAAATTCGCACAAAAGCAAACGGAGTGCAAATGTACGAATTTTATTTTAATTGTGGAAGAGGGTTGTTATAATGTTGATTTTAAAACTTTAAATTCCTCAATTTGATTTTTAATAGACTTATTTAGTTGAGTTAATTCTTCAAGTTTTTTATTTTCTTCGTTTAATGCGTTTTCTTTATCTAGAACTTTCTTTTGTAATTGTTCTAAGTTTTCTCGCATAGGTGTTAATACTTCATCGAAAAAGTTAGTTTTTATGGTTTTTGCAATGTTTTCTTTATGTTGGTATATCTTTTCCAAGTATTGTTCAGCTTTAAATTCACTTCTAGTTTTATTAACTAATTCGTATAACTCATTTTTATCATTTCTAAATATATTTTTGACGAATTTTATTAATTTATCTAGTAAGTTCTCTTCATTGTTTGGTGTGAATGCATTACCATCAATATCCAAAGTTATTTTTTGTTTTGTAGAGTTGATTAAATCTTGGCTTTCAAAATCTGGAATGTATTTAATAAACAACCCCTCAACTTCAAAGATGAAATCGGAAATTTCATTTTTAACTTTTCTCTCAACCTCATCTGACAAATGTTCAATTTTATGTTTAATGTCTCTCTGTGTTAATTGTTGAATTTCTTTTTGAATTTCTCTTTTTGCTTTTTCAGTCCCTTTAAATATCCCAGTCTTCTTTTCTATGATATCATCCATTCTATTACAACGGTTATCAACCATGTCGTCTAGGTCTTTACTTCCTTTTTTTACGATTTCTCTAAAAATTTCATCAAGCCCATCAATAAAGATATTTAATTTTTTGTTTAGTCTTTTTTCAATTCTTTCTACATTTTTAAGCTTTTCATCAATTTCATCATCATCAAGACTTAGGTTTTTAATTTTTTCTTCCGTTACGATTATGTCATTTTGTGTTGAGTTTTCTTTATTGTAGGTAGATGACAATAATTCATTGATAGGCTTTGTAAATAAAATTTGCGTTTTTTCCTTGTCTATGATTCTTTTAACTTCACTGGTAAGATTGTTTAAGAAACTTTTGTCTCTGAGCTGATTTTGAGAATTAATTTCAAAATTATCACAATGTCGTTTGAATGAGAAACTATAACTTTCAGATTCATTTATTTTACTCATCGGCATTTGTGATAAAAGTGCCATCTCGGCAGATAGTGGAATGGGGCTTGTCTCTTTTAATAAATCAGAGAGAGTCTCGTTACCATAATTTTTAGCGGCATCTTTTATTTGTTGTTTTACGTATTCGTTGATTTCTTCAATTGTATCTCCGTTTTCGTAGGCTATATCATATTTGTTGATACCTATAATGACTTTGCCAATTCCGCATTTGCCTACATTTTCAAAGAGGATACTTCTATCGGTAGAGTCAAATGGTCTCCCTGCATATAGCATTAATAGCACTGCGTCAGCCTTTTCTAGAAACTCTTTGGTTCTTTCTTCTCTGGATACGATAGGGTCGTTGAAGCCTGGAGTGTCTACAATTTCAACCCCTTTTAAATATTCTTTTGGGTAGTAGATTTTCACAGCTTTTGTAATGGAGATGTATTTGCCATCAGCTCCTACATATTCTTCCAAATTTTCAAAAGTATCCTTTTGATTTTTGCCAAGAAAAGATTCCAAACTACTTCCTAGCTTATGAGCTTTTTCCATCAATTCTTTAGCCGCTTTTACTTTAGATTCTTCAATCTCATTACCTTTTACATCCTCTAGTGAGCGAGACGCTTGCATTTTTTGTTCTTCCCACTCTTGTGGAGTGTAAAATTCGGCTTCAATTTCTTTTTTTTCTCCATAGGTAATGATAGAAAGAGCTGCAGTCATAGGGGTGGTTGCGGCAGGTAGAACATCGTCTTCAAAAACAAAGGCGTTTAAGAATGTAGATTTTCCACTTTTCATTTGCCCAATGACTCCAATGGTGAGCACATCATTTTTAATCCTATTGATTATCTCCTCTTCTTTTTGAGGAGTAATCCATCCGTAATCTTTTGCTTTTTGCGTGAGCGAAATTAAACTTTGTTTTTTTTGGCTTAATTCTTCAAATATATTTGTATTCATAAATTCTTAATTATAGTTTTTTTGATGAGATTGGTTCCGATATTTTTTTCAATTTATCGAGCATATTTCCCATTTCAACTAGGTTTTCTTTGTGATAGTGGGCTACGGCATTTGCTATGCTCTTTTCTTCGGAGCACTTAGCAAGTTCTTCTCCTAATTCTTGTATGATTATTACATCTTTTTCAGATATGTCATCCAATATTTTTTTTAGTCTATTACCACCTTCTTTGCTCATTTTAAAGTAATCTCCTGAAAAAAAACTGCTACGTTCTTCAGGGATTAAGCTTGCCTCTTGGCTATGGTTTTTTAATGTAAATCGTCAGCAAAAAGTTTACCAGTTTAGGTTAAAAATAGTATAGTTAAAAAAAGAAAAAACTAACTTTACAAAAACCACTTAGAACATGGTAAAAAAACAAACAAAAAGCGAAAAGCTTAATTAAGGAAGTTCGCCGTAATACACGACAAGTGTACAATGCAGAACAAAAGATTTTAATCGTCATGGAAGGCTTACGTGCAGAGCTCAGTGTAGCAGAGCTGTGCAGAAAATATGGCATCAGCGAAGCCACTTATTACAAATGGAGCAAAGAGTTCATTGAAGCAGGAAAGAAACGTCTTTCGGGTAACGAAACAAGAGAAGCTACCAGTGAGGAGGTCAAAGATTTACGCAGAGAAAATACCGTATTGAAGGAGTCTTTGGCCGATTTGGTTATTCGTTATGACATTGTAAAAAAAAGCTTAAATCTGTTGGATTAACCCCTCAATTTAAAAAATATATGAGACTAACGGCAGAAGAAAAGCAGAGATTATAGAGGTGGTAAAAAACTCTGAATTAGGCGTTAATAGGACTTTAAAGCAATTAGGCATTCACAAAAGAACCTTTTATAATTGGTATCACGCCTACAGCCAAAATGGTATTGATGGCCTTAAAGCGAAACGTAATCAAAAGCAACAATGGAATAGCATTCCCGATAGAATCAAACAAATGGTCGTTGAGATTGCCTTGCAATATCCCCAGGAAACACCAAGGCTCATTGCCACAAGGTTCATCGATGAACAAGGCGTTTTCATATCTGAATCATCCGTTTATCGCATTTTGAAAAAACAGGGATTATTGGCCGACACACCGCATAGGTTCTTGGCAGCAGCAGATCAGTTTCATTCCAAAACCAATTTCGTGCATCAAATGTGGCAAACGGATTTTACTTATTTCAAAATTATCGGTTGGGGATGGTATTATTTATCCACCGTCATTGATGACTACAGCCGATATATCGTTCATTGGGAACTCTGTCCTAGTATGACTGCACAAAACGTCAAAAGAACCATCGATAACGCCATCAGTAAAGCTAAAATAAAAAATAGAAAGCAACCGCCAGTGTTGCTCTCCGACAATGGACCTTGTTATATTGCTAAGGAACTCAAAGATTACTTAATGGACACTTATGGGATCAGACACATACATGGAAAACCATTGCATCCGCAAACACAAGGGAAAATCGAGCGGTATCATCGTTCCATGAAAAATGTAGTCAAATTACACCATTATTATGCTCCAGAGCAACTCGAAAGGGCTATTGATAAATTTGTGCAATATTACAACTCGCAAAGATATCACGAAGCTTTAAATAATTTAACCCCTGAAGATGTATACCTAGGTAGACAAGACCAAATCTTAAAACTAAGAAAACAAGTGAAAATAAATACTTTAAATCAACGAAAATTAAATTATTGTTTTGGACTTATTTAATTGTTTACTATATTAGCCTCAGTAAACTTTAGTTTGACGACGTACAACTCTCGGGAAGTGCTACAGACCCTGAGAATGATGAACTTTTTTATACTTGGGAAGAATCCGATTCAGCTGAACACCCCATTACGAAATCATCTTTCGGACCGAACAATTCCTCTGGGGCAATGACTAGAGCCATTCCTCCATCTACTTCTCCCAATAGAATGATTCCAAAACTTGAGAATCTCCTAAATGGATCTTTATCTGACTCCAATCCTGGCTTAAATTCTTCTTGGGAAACGGTTTCTAATATCGCTCGAGAACTCAACTTTAACTTTATAGTAAGAGATAGGTATAAAAATTTGAGAAGTATAAACCCCAGCATAAAAACATCATTAATTGAAAATCAAGAAGCAGGAAACATCATATCTTCTAATGTAAAATTAAAAATTCTTTCAGAAGCAGGACCTTTCAAAATAACTAGTCAAAATACACAAGAAACCATTCCTACTTATCAATCTACTCAAATAACATGGAATGTAGCAAATACCAATAATTCCCCTATCAATGCTAAAACTGTAAGCATCTTATACTCAAAAGATAGAGGGAATAATTTCAACTATATTCTTGCTCAAAATATTGAAAATAATGGTTCTGCAAATGTTTACTTTACTAATGATATGATTAGTGAACAAGGGCGTATAATGATTAAAGCCGATAATAACATATTTTTAACCATAAATACAGCGGATTTAAAAATAGTAGAAAATAAAACAACAAATAAAATCCTTTATTCTGAGCTCCCCTCAAAAGGACTTCCATCTATAAATGAAATTACTATTTCTAATTTATCTCACCCAATTGATACAGCGTACGAAAATGCTTTTTTAAAACTAGAATCAAAAACAAAACCCTTCATCATTTCAAGGTTAAGTCAGCAAGATTTAAATAAAATTACGCAGCCTGCCGATGGAATGTTTATATATAACACTGATTTAAAATGTTTTCAGCTCTTTAGAAATAAAGAATGGAATTGCATAACTCCTGTATATCAATAATCTATAAACGAATGAAACAACATTTTTTCATAATAATTAACCTTTTATTTTTTTACGGAAACGCCCAAGTTGCCATTGGAAAAGATTTTTTACAATCCAATTACTCTATTCTAGAATTTAAAGATAATGAAGATAAAGCCATTATTTTACCCTACTTATCCGAAATTCAAAAAAGTACAGAAGAAGGAGCTCTATGGGTTGATTCTAAGAATAAAAAAGTGGTTGCCTATTCAGGTGAAAAAATAATAGATCTCACCCCCAGCTCAAATGTTATCATTGATCAAAATGAATCTAGCGAAACAGATGGAGGTATAATAATATCGGATATAGACATAAAAGAAATAAAAAAAGAAGGCAAAGGGATTCTTCAACTAGAGAGTAAATCTAAAGCCCTTATACTTCCTAAAGTTCAAAGTGTTGAAAACATAAAAAATCCGATTATAGGTACAATTGTTTATGAGATAAAAAAACAAGCACTTGCCATATTTAATGGGGACAGATGGTATTTTTGGAAATAAGTGTCTAAAATACAGGGAACAAATGTCATCTATCAATTATCCTTTAGAACGCAAAAAAATGTTTATTTTAGCCAAATAATTAAAAAAATTTAACTTGTAGAGGATGAGAAAATTTAGCATTTATGGCATTTTTGCATGCATTTTCGCATTGATTTTTAGTTGTGCCGAGCAAAAAGTAGCCACCACTCCTGCTAAAAAAGGAGGCGTTTCACCAATTGTTTTACCCGTTCCTGAGCGAGCTCCAGGGCAGACAGATGTCATCAACCTTGTAACCCCGAAACTAGAAACCGTGCGTGTAGGTTTTGTAGGGCTAGGCATGCGTGGACCTGGTGCTGTTGAACGATTCACTCAAATTCCAGGAACAGAAATCGTTGCTCTTTGCGACATCGAGAAAAATCGAGTAGAAAAAGGACAAGAAATTCTTGACAAAGCGGGCAAAAAAAGAGCTGCAGAATACTATGGCTCTACCGAGGCTTACAAAAAAATGTGCGAAAGAGATGATATTGATTTAATTTATATCGTAACCGACTGGAAATACCATGTGCCTATTGCACTTTATGCAATGGAACACGGCAAGCATGTCGCCGTTGAAGTGCCTGCCGCCATGAATATGAAAGACATTTGGGCTTTGATCGACACCTCTGAACGCACTCGCAAACATTGTATGATGCTTGAAAACTGCGTGTACGATTTCTTTGAGCTTACGACTTTAAACATGGCTCAAAAAGGCGTATTCGGAGAAGTATTGCACACAGAAGGTTCATATATTCATAATTTAAAAGATTTCTGGAAAGCTTATTATAAAAACTGGCGTTTAGATTACAACAAGGATTTCAGAGGAGATGTGTATCCTACGCACGGAATCGGTCCTGCATGCCAGTTACTAGACATTCACCGAGGCGACCGCATGACTTATTTGGTATCCATGGATACTAAGCCTGTGAATGGTCCTGCTGCATGGAAAGATATGTTTGGAACAGCTCCTAAAGACTATAAAAATGGCGACCACACAATGACAATGATTCGCACTGAAAACGGAAAAACAATTCAAATTCAGCACAATGTGGTAACACCAAGACCTTACTCAAGAATGTACCAACTCACTGGAACCAAAGGATTTGCCAACAAATATCCAGTGCAAGGTTATGCACTCGAAGAAGTGAGCGAAGACCTAAACCCAGATCATGAAAAGCTTGACGCTCACGGATTTGTTCCAGAAGATGTGAAAAAAGCTTTAATGGATAAATATAAACACCCTATCCTCGTAGAATTGGAGGAAAAAGCCAAAAAAGTGGGAGGACATGGCGGTATGGATTTCATCATGGATTATCGTTTGGTTTACTGTCTGCAAAACGGGCTTCCGCTTGATATGGATGTTTATGACTTGGCTGAATGGTCTTGCCTAACCGAACTTTCTGCCCTATCCATCGAAAACGGAAGTGCTCCAGTTGCCATTCCAGACTTCACGCGTGGTGCGTGGAAAAAAGTGAAAGGCTATCGACATGCTTTTGCCGATGATTGGGCTAAAAAATAAAATTTACTGAGGACTTTTCATTGTTTGTATTTTTAATTATTTACTACGAATCCACAAGTCGTGATGACTTGTGGATTTTTTAATTACGATGAAAATCCGTTTTTTTGATTAATTCAAAAGCCTTATCACAGCATTATTCTTTTCATCGGTAAAGATTTTGTAATTATAACGACGATTTTCTGCCACAATTGCAATTTTGGCTGTATTAGGTGGCACATCACCTAAATTATTAGCCACAAAAACTAGCTGATTTTCAACTTGCTTTAATTTTAAAGTAAACTCTTTCGCCTCACGATCAATACGCATTTCACTAGCAATTAAATCATTATTAAAGAAAATGCTCACTGTATCATTATCAATTTCACCATAATCATAAATTAATAATTTAATCTCCTTAGCTCCATTGAGTTGAATGCTTGCCACAACTTTGCCATTTCGTTCATTTTTTTGTTTAATGATTTCAGGCTGAATGCTATCCTTTTTAGCAACTTCAGTTTTATTGGACTCTCCTGCATCGGTCACTATACTTTTGAACGCTATGGGAGTTTGCGTAATTTCATCAGGCGTTGAAGTTTTTTGTTCTGCCTCCACAATAGGCTTATCCTCTAATCTTGGTCTTTGGTAAGCATAAGGAGCGTATTGGGGGCTCACTTTTTTATACTTAATCTTCTGTTTGGGGCTTGTAGATTCTAGCCCAAAAGCTTTAGCTATTTTCGATTGAATATCAGACACATCTATTGTTTGAATCGTTCCGATTAAATACTCACCATCTTTTTCCTTGCTATACTTTAAATCAAACGCCGTAGCTGTGTGGTTCGGAGATTTATCGATAAGCTCCACATCATTAGCCTTAAAACCTTTAGACGACTCATCAAAATTCCCCTCTAGCCAGTATCTACAATAGCCACCATTTTCACGATCATACGAGTAGCCACCATACATTGTTCCACCATTATGAATTAAATTCAATTCGGCATAATAGTCTGTATCATTGCTAGGATTTACAATAATCCATTTCCCTGTTAAGTCCTGTGCGTTTACAAGCATTAGGGAAAGTATATTTAAACATAAAAAAAGAAATGCTTTCTTATTCATTTTTAATTTTTTAGCTATTCAAATGTAAACTTTTCTGCAATTCTTGCCTTACATATTAACGCATTTTAGTACATTTGGACTTAATTTTTTTAGATATTATGATTCAGTCTATGACCGGATTTGGAAAATCCGAAGTAAGTTTTGAAAACGCTAGCTATACGATTGATATTAAATCTCTGAATAGCAAAAATTTAGACCTAAATATAAGATTACCTTTAGACTTAAAAGATAAAGAATTAGAAATAAGAAAAATCGTGAGCGAGTCGCTCAATCGTGGGAAAGTAGATGTTTTTGTAAACCACACCCATAACGGAGTTGCCAAAACTCACCAATTAAATACACCCTTGATCAAGGAATATATTGAACAGTTCAAAGCTATTGATGAACGCCTTTCGGTGGATACGCTTTTTAAATCTGCTATGAAAATGCCTGATGTGTATGTGCAGGAACAAACCGAAATCTCGGAAGAGGATTGGAATAAATTCACTAGCGAATTGCAAGAAGCTCTCAATCAGCTTAAAAAATTCCGTAGCGATGAAGGAAAAGTTTTGGCTGAGGATTTTAAATTAAGAATCCATGAAATTTTGAATTTATTAAGCCAAGTTCCTAACTTTGAGCATGAACGCATTACCAACATTAAGGAAAGAATGCAAAAAGGCTTAAACGAAATCAAAGAAGTGGATCTAAACCGATTTGAGCAAGAACTGATTTTCTACCTTGAAAAATTGGACATTACCGAAGAAAAAGTTAGGCTGAAAAACCATTGCGAATATTTTTTAAAAAACATAGACAGCTCAAAAAGCAATGGAAAAAAACTAAATTTCATTTGCCAAGAAATTGGGCGAGAAATCAATACGCTTGGCTCAAAATCCAATCATGCCGAAATGCAAAAACTGGTAATTAAAATGAAAGATGAACTAGAAAAAATAAAGGAACAAGTGCTCAATGTGCTTTAAATTTTAAATCATGAACAGCGGAAAACTCATCATATTTTCAGCGCCTTCTGGAGCAGGCAAAACCACTTTGGTAAAACACCTACTTAAAACAAGAAACGATTTGGCTTTCTCTATTTCGTGTGCTACGCGTGCTCCACGCAAGGGCGAAGTAGACGGCGTGGATTATTATTTTTTGACACCCGAAGAGTTTAAACAAAAAGTGGCAAATAATGAATTTGTAGAATGGGAAGAGGTCTACGAAAACCACTGCTACGGCACCTTAAAATCAGAAATTGAACGCATTTGGAACGCAGGAAAAAATGTAGTTTTTGACATTGATGTAATGGGCGGCATCAATCTTAAAAAACAATTTGGAGACAAAGCTCTTTCTATTTTCGTGCAGCCACCAAGCGTGGAAACTTTGGCTCAACGACTACGCGACCGCAATACCGATTCGCCAGAAAAATTGGAAATGCGTATTGCCAAAGCTACCAAAGAACTAGAATTTGCCAAGGATTTTGACATCATTTTGGTAAACGATGACTTGGAAGTTGCCAAAAAAGAAGTGAACGAAATTGTAGAAAATTTTATTTCTAAATAAAAAATGCTTTTAGATAAAATCCAATTTCCCGAGGATTTGAAACAAATCCCCACGCACCAACTTCCAAAGTTGGCTGCGGAAATTCGTGATTTTATTTTAGACATTGTATCCACCAAGGAGGGGCATTTAGGTGCGAGCCTTGGGGTGGTGGAGCTCAGCATTGCATTGCATTATTTCTATGACACTCCGCACGATTCACTTTTGTGGGATGTGGGACACCAAGCCTATGTGCACAAGCTACTCACGGGACGAAAATCAGATTTTGACACCTTGCGACAGCTCAATGGCATGAGCGGTTTCCCCAGCCGAGCAGAAAGCGAATACGATTTGTTTGGCGTTGGACATTCTTCCACAAGTATTTCAGCGATTACAGGCATGGCTTATGCCGATAAACTAAAGGGCGAAAAGAAAAAACATGTGGCTGTGATTGGTGATGCATCTATTGCATCGGGCATGGCTTTTGAGGGGCTTAATCATTTAGGCGACACGGATTTAGATGTTTGCATTATCCTAAACGATAACGACATAGGCATCGACCCTTCGGTAGGTGCTCTGAAGTCGGTCTTTAATCACCCAGAAAATGCCAAGGCTTTTTTCGAATCGCTTGGATTTCAATATTTAGGCGGCATTAACGGGCATGATTTCGAAGCTTTGTTTAAAGCCTTGAATTGGGCAAAAAACATCAAAACGCCGAAAATTATTCATATCAAAACTATCAAAGGCAAGGGCTTTGCCCAAGCTGAAAAAGACCAAGTGCTATGGCACGCACCTGGAAAATTTGATAAAATTTCAGGCGAAAGGATTAAGACTAAATCTGCCAAAACTTATCCGCAAATCTTAGGAGAATCTTTACTTAAAATTTTTGAAGAAAAGCCTAACACTTGCGCCATAACGCCCGCAATGCTCACGGGAAGCGCATTGATAGATTTAAAACAAAAATTCCCAGACCGCGTCATAGATGTCGGCATTGCAGAACAACATGCCGTTACTTTTTCAGCGGGATTGGCTTGCCAAAATATGATTCCGTTTTGTGTGATTTATTCCACTTTTTTGCAACGAGCTTATGACCAAGTGATTCATGATGTGGCGTTGCAATCCTTGCCCGTGATTTTCTGTATCGACCGAGCAGGGCTTGTGGGAAACGACGGAGCCACGCATCACGGTTATTTTGATATTGCCTTTATGAACGCTATTCCGCACATGATTGTGGCTTGCCCGATTGATGAGCACGAACTTATACAAATGCTTTCGCTGGCGGTGCAACTTAAACAGCCGATGAGCATTCGCTATCCTAAATCTGCGATTTCAAACCAAGATTTAGGTATAGAAAAAGTAAAATGCTTTAAATCTAAAATTTTAAAAAAAGGTGAAAAAGTTGCCATTTTAAGCACAGGAACCATTGGGCAAAATATTTCAAAAATCATTCAAAATACGGATTTTGCTTGGGTACATTTCCCATTTGTAAAACCACTGGACACGCAAGCATTGGATTCCATTTTGAGGAAATATAAAAAAATCGTTTGTGTAGAAGAAGGCGTAAAATCGGGCGGCTTTGGGGAATCTGTCGCGAGCTATGCTACAAGCCAAACCTATACCGGAAAAATAATCATCAAAGCTCTGCCCGATGAATTTGTAACACACGGCAGCTCCGATGAATTGCTTCACCTCCACGGGCTTTCGGCACAGGCACTTTCAGATTTTTTCTCAGAATTATAAAAATTTCGATTTTTTCGTTTTTTAGAAAGGTTTAAATTCTTTAATTTTACGCCTATGACCATACACGAAACCATCAAAAATCAATTTTCTAAAGCTCTAGAAAAAGGCACCATCAGCCATGCACTCCTACTCGACGGAAAAGCGGGGTTCGGAACCTTGCCTCTGGCTAAATGGATGGCAAAACAATTGCTTTGCTCTAATCAAAATGATTCGTGTGTGCACAAAGTGGACTCACTACAACATCCTGATTTTCATTTTTGTTATCCCGTAGCAAGTGCCAAGGACACTTCGCTCACCACTTACCAAGAAGAGTGGATTCGATTTAATAACGAAACGCCTTATGGCTCTTTGTTTGAATGGATGGAGCTCATCGCAAGTGAGAAAAAACAAGGCGGAATCAATGTGAGCCAAATCAATGAAATTATTCATGTTTTAAACTTAAATAGTTACGAAGGAGGCAACAAAGTCATGCTGATTTGGAATGCAGATGCTATGAATACGCAATCTGCCAATAAGCTTTTAAAAATCCTAGAAGAGCCTCCTAAAAAAACTTATTTTATCCTCATTACCGAGCATTACAATGAGCTTTTGCCTACGATTACTTCCCGTTGCCAGCGAATCCAAGTGCCGAGATTGTCGGAGGCAGAATTGGCAAGTATTTTATTTGAAAAATATGAGATAGACCAAGCCACCGCTGAGCAGTTTGCCAAAAGTGCGTATGGAGATATGTCTATTGCAGTGGAACAAATTGAATCGAAAACTGAGGAGTTTGAGGAGCTTTTCATCGATTGGGTGCGTTATGCTTTTATGGCTAAAACCAAATTGAGTGCCTTGCAGAAAATCCACGAATGGAGCATGAACATCGGTAGCTGGAACAGCCGAGAAAAACAAAAATTATTTCTTGCTTATTGCATCGATATTTTTAGACAAGCTTTGTTGCAAAACTATGGCAGCCAAAACTTGGTGAATATGCCTTTGCAGAAAAATAATTTTAAATGGGAAAATTTCTCGCAGTACATCCACGGAGCAAATATCGAAGCGATTCTCCAAGAAATAAACGAAGCGCATTATCACATAGAGCGAAATGCGCTTGGCAAGTTAGTTTTTCTGGATTTAGCGATTAAAATGACACGCCATTTGCACACAAGAGAAACGGCTTAGAGCAGAGATTTCGTTTGGTGCATTTGTTTAAACAATCTTGATTTTGCCGTTACAAAAGCAACGGTTCTTGGCGGACAAATAAAATCCCCATACACATCGCAAGTTTCAAAGTCATTTTCTGTATCAAAAACCTTGTGGAATCGTTTATTTTTTGGCAATTCAAACGAAAGTGGCTCCCAATACATGTTCATAATCACAAAAACATGCTCGCCATATTTGGGTGCAACGATTTCGCAGGAAAGAGCTCGGCTATCAAAACTTGTGTCTACTTCGTTTAGTTTCACCCCGTGAAAGCGAATGTAAGGAGATGTAGGATTTTCTCTTTTTAAATAATCAAAGTCTTTAGAAAATACTTTAAACTGCTTTGTTAAACGGATTAAATTCCTTACAAAACGATAAATTTCTTTATTTTTTTCTAGTAAACTCCAATCCATCCAAGCAAGGGGCTTGTCTTGGCAATACGCATTGTTGTTACCATATTGCGTGCGCAGAATCTCATCTCCCATGGTGATCATCGGAGTTCCTTGCGAAAGGAGCAAAAGCGAAAAAAAGTTTTTCACTTGCTTGTGTCTTAATTTTACAATCTCAGGATCATCTGTGTATCCCTCTACTCCACAGTTCCAGCTATGATTCTCATTGTGCCCATCTCGGTTATCTTCTCCATTATCAAAATTGTGTTTGGTATTGTATGACACCAAATCGTTCATGGTAAAACCATCGTGACAGGTTACAAAATTTAGGCTTAATTCTGGCGAAAATAATTTGTGTCGTGGTTTCACCTCATATGGGCTTCCCATGATGCGATTAACGATTTTTTCGACTTGTCCCGCATCTCCTTTTACAAATCGGCGAATGGCATCTCGAAATTTATCGTTCCAAATAATCCAGCGGTCTCCCGAAAAATTATTTACTTGATATAATCCTGCCGCATCCCAAGGCTCGGCTATGATTTTGGTTCTAGACAAAATAGGATTAGAATCAATTGACCACAAAACAGGTGAATTATACAAAGGATTTCCGTGCTCATCGCGCGACAAAACAGAGGCTAAATCAAACCTAAATCCATCGATATGCATTTTTTCTACCCAATAATTTAGCGAATCGGTAATCATTCTACGCACCACCGAATGATTGGCATTCATGGTGTTTCCTGTTCCTGTAAAGTTTAGGAAATGGAAATCATGGCTCATCATATAATATGAACTATTTTCTATACCACGGAAACATAAAGTTGGGCCATTATTTCGCCCATCATTTTCGGTTGTATGATTATAGACTACATCTAGATACACCTCAATATTGGCAGCGTGAAATGCCTTTACCATTGCTTTAAATTCATCTACAATCTCTTGAGGTTTAGCAGTTGAAGCATATGGTGCATGCACGGCAAAGAAATTAATCGGAGAATATCCCCAATAGTTTTTCCTATCTTCTGGCGCATCTTGCTCATCAAATGCAAAGACAGGCATCAGCTCTACTGCCGTAACGCCTAAATCCTTGATATAAGGAATTTTCTCAATTAATCCACGATAAGTTCCTCGGATTTTTTCGTCTAATTCAGAGTTAGGATTTTTAGTAAATCCAGCAACATGCAACTCATAGACAATGCACGAAGTTAATTCATGATTAGGGAATGCATCGTTTTCCCAGTCAAAAGAATCGTCATTGATGACGGCACTTTTCAAACATTTTTTTATATTACTTTTACCAAAAATGGTAGCATCTCTACGATCGTATTCCCCCACGATTGCCTTGGCATATGGATCGACTAAAACCTTTGAGGCATCGAAATAATACCCCCTATCGGGATCATAAGTTCCGTTGATGCGGTAGCCATACAATTGATTTTCCTTGAGCCCTGGCACGAAAATATGCCAATAATAATAAGACTTATTTTCTACGGGATCTAGGTCTATAATGGTGGGCGTAACATCGTTTACATCATCAAAAAGTAAAAGCTCTACCGAGGTGGCTCTGGGAGAGAATATACAAAAATTCACACCTTCGGGCTCTAATGTAGCCCCAAGTTTAAACGAATTTCCGATGTGTGTAATCATGATTATTTGGTTTTTTGGTAAAAAGCTTCTTCCAAGCTTTGGTAGTTTTGTTTAAATTCAGACAAAGTACAATCTGCTGCCTTTTGCCCTTTGTTCAGCACAAGGATTCTATCGCAAAGAGCTTCTACTTCTTGCATAATGTGGGTAGAAACAATCACGGTTTTCCCCTGCCCTACTTGTTTGATAAGTTCTCGAATTTCTAAAATTTGATTGGGATCCAGCCCATTGGTTGGCTCGTCCAGAATTAAAATTTCTGGCTCATGAATGATGGCTTGTGCCAGCCCCACTCTCTGTTTATACCCCTTAGACAGCTGCCCTATCTTCTTGTTCTGCTCGGGTGTGAGCCCTACTCGTTCCACCACATCATCTACTTTCTGCGGCGATAGATTTCTAATGTTTGCCACGAAGGTTAAATACTCGCGCACATACATTTCATAATACAGCGGATTATTTTCTGGCAAATATCCAATTTTTCTGGCAATTTGCACTTGATTTTCGCTCACAACCAAGCCATCTATCGAAACTGATCCCTCAGTAGGCAAAACCAGCCCCACAAGGCTTTTCATCAAGGTAGATTTCCCTGCTCCGTTTGGTCCCAATAAGCCCAGAATACAATCTTCTCCCAAGTCAAAAGAAACTGCATTTAGTGCCTTTTGCGCAGCATATATTTTTGTCAGATTCTCTACTTTTATCGCCATAGAATTTGGATCATTTTCTTGGCTTCAAATGTATGAATTTTAGTTTTGAATTATCTATTGATAATATTTTTTTTACATTAAACAATGCAAAAACCCTCCATCTCACTAAATACCAAAACATTAATGTAAATCGTCAGCAAAAAGTTTACCAGTTTAGGTTAAAAATAGTATAGTTAAAAAAAGAAAAAACTAACTTTACAAAAACCACTTAGAACATGGTAAAAAAACAAACAAAAAGCGAAAAGCTTATTAAGGAAGTTCGCCGTAATACACGACAAGTGTACAATGCAGAACAAAAGATTTTAATCGTCATGGAAGGCTTACGTGCAGAGCTCAGTGTAGCAGAGCTGTGCAGAAAATATGGCATCAGCGAAGCCACTTATTACAAATGGAGCAAAGAGTTCATTGAAGCAGGAAAGAAACGTCTTTCGGGTAACGAAACAAGAGAAGCTACCAGTGAGGAGGTCAAAGATTTACGCAGAGAAAATACCGTATTGAAGGAGTCTTTGGCCGATTTGGTTATTCGTTATGACATTGTAAAAAAAAGCTTAAATCTGTTGGATTAACCCCTCAATTTAAAAAATATATGAGACTAACGGCAGAAGAAAAAGCAGAGATTATAGAGGTGGTAAAAAACTCTGAATTAGGCGTTAATAGGACTTTAAAGCAATTAGGCATTCACAAAAGAACCTTTTATAATTGGTATCACGCCTACAGCCAAAATGGTATTGATGGCCTTAAAGCGAAACGTAATCAAAAGCAACAATGGAATAGCATTCCCGATAGAATCAAACAAATGGTCGTTGAGATTGCCTTGCAATATCCCCAGGAAACACCAAGGCTCATTGCCACAAGGTTCATCGATGAACAAGGCGTTTTCATATCTGAATCATCCGTTTATCGCATTTTGAAAAAACAGGGATTATTGGCCGACACACCGCATAGGTTCTTGGCAGCAGCAGATCAGTTTCATTCCAAAACCAATTTCGTGCATCAAATGTGGCAAACGGATTTTACTTATTTCAAAATTATCGGTTGGGGATGGTATTATTTATCCACCGTCATTGATGACTACAGCCGATATATCGTTCATTGGGAACTCTGTCCTAGTATGACTGCACAAGACGTCAAAAGAACCATCGATAACGCCATCAGTAAAGCTAAAATAAAAAATAGAAAGCAACCGCCAGTGTTGCTCTCCGACAATGGACCTTGTTATATTGCTAAGGAACTCAAAGATTACTTAATGGACACTTATGGGATCAGACACATACATGGAAAACCATTGCATCCGCAAACACAAGGGAAAATCGAGCGGTATCATCGTTCCATGAAAAATGTAGTCAAATTACACCATTATTATGCTCCAGAGCAACTCGAAAGGGCTATTGATAAATTTGTGCAATATTACAACTCGCAAAGATATCACGAAGCTTTAAATAATTTAACCCCTGAAGATGTATACCTAGGTAGACAAGACCAAATCTTAAAACTAAGAAAACAAGTGAAAATAAATACTTTAAATCAACGAAAATTAAATTATTGTTTTGGACTTATTTAATTGTTTACTATATTAGCCTCAGTAAACTTTAGTTTGACGACGTACAACTATCTTTCACAGAATAAACTTTTAGGCTATCTATTTCTCCATTTTTGTTGTAATATTTCCATTGACCTACTTTGTAGTTATTTTTTACCTCTCCTTCTTCTTTAAGATGTCCTTCATTGTAAAAATCTTTCCAATAACCACATCCTTTTTTGAAGATTACAGTATAATTCTCCACAGAATAAAAAACTATATTTCCCTTACTATCATAAAAAATATCTTTTCTACACATAATGCCATTAGAAAAATCACAATATCCTTTATAAGGAAGTCCATTTTTTATTTTAACATCCATTCCTCTAAGATTTTTGTTTATTCTTAATAATAAAGAAATGTTAGAAACTATCGTATCGTTTTCTTTGTTAAATAATTTACCTCCTTTTATGTTAAATGATTTTCTTACCTCAGACAAAGGTAGCATTTCATTTGAATCGTAATTATCTGGAGTTTTCAAACTATCTAACCTCCAAATAACATCCGTATATATCTCTGAAAGAGGAGGATTTTTATAACTACCACAACTATATAAAAATACTATTATCAGTGATAATATTTCTGTACTTCTTCTTGCATTATTTTTATTTGCCATAAATAAAAAGATTTTCTTGCATTATAATAATCTAATATATTATCTGTTTTTGATTTTTCCGTAGGTTTCTTTTATATTCTCTGACTTCTTCATAATGTATTTTGAAATTTTACATAATAAACATTACCCCATTTTATATTTAGTTAGTCACTACTTTCTGCATCTCTTTGGTATACTATTATATTATTTACATACTTCAATTTTAGAAAAACTCATATTCCCTTTTTCATTTCCTTTAAAAAACCATTGTATAGAGTCTTTTGTAGTTTTCTGCTTAATTTTAAAAGTTGATTTAGTTGTGTCGTCAAAAATATTTTTTTTATATCCAGTTAACCTTTTGACTTTACAATTAAAGTTTTCTATTGAATAATAATATAATGTTGTGATTAAAGTTGGATAAAAAACTTCTAATTTATAAATACTATTATTTCGATAATATTTAATTGTATTGATATAAGGATCTGTTTTTAAACTTCTTATACCATCTTCAAAATATAGTGTATAAAAATGATTTTTATCAATAATTATTTTATAAAAACCATTTAATAGTTCGTTTGTTGCTTTCAAATAATACTCTTTGACTAAGCTGTAGCCTCCACGAGGATTTTTCAAATGATGAACTTGCTCTTGTTTGATTCTTATATCTTGTTGATTTATAACAATAGTATCTTTTTGAGCATACAATTTATTTCCCAAAAAAAGTAATATAGCTAAAATAATGTTTCTCATAGTTTTTCAAGTATTAAATCGTTAGTATCCTCTTGCATTTTTTGCCATTGCCATTTCCAAAATACATCTGAATTTACGCTATAATCCATTACATTATCGGTTGTTCCAGTTTTAAAAATATGTTTAGAAACAACTTCTCTGCCATTATCCATTTCTTTTTCTTGAAAAGAGTGAACTAAACCTA
The DNA here is from genome assembly GCF_000265465.1 of Ornithobacterium rhinotracheale DSM 15997. Taxonomy (NCBI): domain Bacteria; kingdom Pseudomonadati; phylum Bacteroidota; class Flavobacteriia; order Flavobacteriales; family Weeksellaceae; genus Ornithobacterium; species Ornithobacterium rhinotracheale. The sequence continues at coordinate 1,757,710 of NC_018016.1, read as the reverse complement.
ATGTATGTGCAATTTCGTGAATTAAAGTAGAGTCTCTGAATTCTGGGGATTTCCAAGATAACATTACATACCTTCCTTCACTAAATATATCATCTGCAAATCCGTCAAAATATTATACCTTAAATTTTTCTGTTTTAGGAGGATTGGAATATCTAATTATAATAGGTAGTAAAAATACGACAACCCCCTTTTCTGGTATATTACCATCTTCGTATACCTCTTTTAATCCTTCTATAAAACTTTCCATTTTACAAGCTATACTATCTATATCTATTGAAGTAATTGACTTTTTTATTTTATCAATGCCTTTTCCTTCTTCTATTTGATAATACTTTTTTCGTATCATTGTGTTAGTTCTGTTATTTGCCGTACCATCAAAAAACATCCCTACTTGTAAATGAATGTCTTCTATGGACTTTTTAGGTGCGCCTGCATTGTATACAAATGTTCTTGCCATAATTTAGAGTTATTGTTACATATTGTCATAGCGAGTTGCTCGGAAAACTTCAATTTTGGGGGTAGAAATTACAACTTCTTTACCATTACTGCCTATTAGCCTTACTATAAAATAGGTATTGGCTTGGTTAACAGATATTACCAAATCTGCTGTAATATCTCTGCTATTATCACTAAATATCTCTTCAAATGCCGATAATATAGTCTCCTCTTCAAATTTACAAGATCCTGCGTAATAGAAACCATCTTCTGCCTTCCATGAGAAAGAAAAACTTCTTGGAACTGCTTGTAAAAAAGGGGTTTCTATTGGAAAGTCTTTAGCATACAACTCAAATTTTTCCCCATTTAAAAATTTATTTTTAATCGCACCTTTTGAGTTCAAAATAGCTTCTCCTCTAAACTTGAAGACTAATCGCCACGGGTATTTCTTACGATAAGTATCCCACAGACCATACGGTATAGGCTTGTTTTTATTGGCTTTTTGAACATCTAAAGGCACAACCCCTGATGAAGTAAACATTTTTTCTCGATAACTTTTTCTAAAAAGTGCTTTATCTTCATCATCCAATTGATCTATTTCCTCTTGAGGGATTACAATCTTTTTACCTTGGTATCTACCGATCTCTACCTGTTGTGTGGCTCCCGCAACCCATACCACTACCACTCCTCCAGGGGCAAAACCTGCAATTATTTCATTATAATTATCAGGACGTATTTCTCCATTAGCATCTAACCAATCATAGCCCTCTCTAAAAAGGGCTAACATTTTTGCTTTATCTATCTCTGTATCTACCTCGTAAAAACAAGATTCTGCATAAGAGAACCATATGGTGTGCAAATGGTCGGGTATGGGTGCCATATAACTACTCATACCACCACCTCCGTAGCCCCAGCCATGTTTACCTGTGGTTATACCGCTTACCAAACTTCTAAAGTAGCCCTCCTTAGTTTCAAAGCCACCTCTATATACTTCTACGGGATACCCCAATGGTGCTGCTGTATTTGCTTCATATTCAAATTTTTGCTCCATAACTTTTTTATTTTGACACGATATTATATTCATTATTAGTAAAAATAGAACTGCTATTTTTTTCATATGCTACCTCTTTAATTTATTTCCTAAAAAAAACAACTCTACCTGTAAGTGGATATCTTCTATAGACTCTTTGGGTGTGCCTGTATTGTATACAAATGTTCTTGCCATAATTAAATATATTAATCTTGAAATATTGGCTTGTAAACTTCAATTTCCGGTGTAGGAATAACAACTTCTTTACCATTACTTCCAACTAACCTCACTATAAAATAGGTGTTGGCTTGGTTTACTGATATGACTAAATCCGCAGTAATATCTTTGTTGTTACCACTAAATATTTCTTTAAAAGCTGATAGTATAGCCGTCTCATCTAAAGAACAATTGCCTTCATAAAAAGTATTATCCTCTGTTCTCCAACCGAAATAAAGGTTTTTAGGGATTGATTTATTAAAAAATTGTTTTAATGGGAAATTATCATGAAAAAGAGTAAATCGTTCTCCATTTACTAACTCTATTCTAACCATAGACTTTTTATCTAACTTTATTACTTCTCCTCTAAACTTAAAAACTAACCGCCACGGGTATTTCTTTCGATAAATATCCCACAGACCATAAGGTATAGGCTTGTTTTTATTGGCATCTATAATCTCTTGAGGTATTACACTACTATCTTCCATGACCTCTTTTTGATTTTCTTTATCAAATAGCAATTTATCCTCTTGAGGTAATGCATCTATTTCCTCTTGAGGAATTACAATCTTCCTACCTTGATACCTGCCGATCTCTACCTGCTGGGTAGCTCCTGCTACCCAGACAACTACCACTCCTCCAGGGGCAAAACCTGCAATTATTTCATTATAATTATCAGGACGTATTTTTCCATTAGCATCTAGCCAATCATAGCCCTCTCTAAAAAGGGCTAACATTTTTGCTTTATCTATCTCTGTATCTACCTCGTAAAAACAAGATTCTGCATAAGAAAACCATATGGTGTGCAAATGGTCGGGTATGGGTGCCATATAACTACTCATACCACCACCTCCGTAGCCCCAGCCATGCTTGCCAGTGGTTATACCGCTTACTAAACTTCTAAAGTAGCCCTCCTTTGTTTCAAAGCCACCTCTATATACTTCTACGGGATACCCCAGTGGTGCTGCCTTTTTTTTCTTCCCATTCAAATTCTTGTTCCATAACTTTTTTATTTTGACACGATATTATATTCATTATTAGTAAAAATAGAACTGCTATTTTTTTCATATTATCCCTTATTAACTTTAGCATCTATTTTTCCTAAAACTTGAGCAACTCCTGCACTCTGCATAAGAATATCACCATTTTTCGCTCTGTGGGTAGTTTCAGAGGTAGATTCTTCTAAACTTCCTCCAACATCAATGGTCTTATTCCCTTTGACATTTTGCTGATAATCGTTTGAGTTAAAAGTATGATTATTTACAATCTGTACATTATGGTCATTTCCTACATTAGTATTCATATTATTACTAACTTCTATACTCATATCTTGTCCTGCATCTTTATCTGTTACTTTATCAACCATAATTCTAAAGTTTTAATTTCTAAATAAACGTTCCAAAAAAATTTTCTTAGCTTTACCTTTTTTATAAGCTTGATATTGTTGCCCTTCAAATATTTTCCATTCTTCTTCAGTGTAGTTTTTGCCATTAATTATAGGTGCGATAAGAAGTAGAGGAAATTTTTTCTTTTATAGTCTCCTCTGTTAGTATTTCTCCAGTTTCATCATCTATAAAAAAACTTTCTGCGGGAACAGAGTACCATTCTCCGTTAAGAAGTTCAGATTTTAATATATGTACCTGATAATATTTTTTCAATATTCTAGTTGTTTCATCTCCTTCAACTCGATTTACCATTGCTTGCCGTTGGTCATAAATATCTACTCCTTTTTCTTTTAATACAATTTCACGAATTTGCTGAAAACCATAATTAAAATAGTTATTATACTTTTCTTCATTTATTATTTTTCCTAAACTATTGTATTGTTTTATAGAAATGATAGAGTTATTAAATTCTTCTATTTCTGTAGATATATTTCCCTCTTTATCATAGACATAAATATAATGTACAGGATGAAAAAGTTGAGATATTTCTCTTTTATATTTTATTTCATTCTCTTTATAATAACTAAATTCTCTAATTTTCTTATTATTTAGAGAGTAGTGATATTCATTGTAATATCCCTGTTTTCCTTTGTTTTTTTCAAACTTTTCTATATCAAAATGTTTCATTTTTTCATTATTTATTTTGTTATCAACTTGTGCTCTACAACTTGTATTGATTAACATTAACACGACTAAAATTATTATTCTCATAGTTCTTTTATCTCAGGGTTAATAATATGCCATTGCCAACGCCATAAAGATTTTTTAAGTTTATAATCAACTGTAAATCGTTAGCAAAAAAATTATCAGTTTAGATAAAACCCTTCTTTGTAAGGAGCTTATAATCTGCAAATTACACAAAATCCATAAAATATGCAAGGCTTTCTTTTTAAATTTCATCCACCAATATGCTTCATTTTGACAGCTTTAAATCTCTATGAGAGGAACACCTTGTGGTAGTTGCTTATTATCTTTTTCCATTTTATATCCATTTTAATATTAAAAAATCCCGACTTCGAAGGGATTTTAGCCTCCTGCAAGGACAAGTTGGTTTTGAGTGCCGTAAAAGGTTTTCGGTGCCTCAAAACACAACTTGCTCTGTTCGGGTGAACAGAAAACACTCACTACCGTTCGTGTGGTGAATATCCTTTATTTTTTTGCAAAAAGACGCTTGTCTTTTTTAGGTATGTACTTACATACATACGTAGCTACATAAGTATGTAAGTACGTACATAGGTAAATACATAAGTATATGAATAGATATGTACATATGTATTCAATTACATAAGTACAAACGTAAGTATGTATATAAGCACATAATAAGTCCGCGACACGACCTTAGTTGAAACTTTTAAAACTCATATCATTAATATTATTTTTTTATTCGTTTAAAGAGTCGGAATATACTGGTTTCGTTTCGAGGGCTTATAAAAAGTAGTGTTTAGCCTCTGCAAGGTTTTTCAGAAAAATACAACCCCAAAGGGTGTGGAGATTTTTTTGAAAACCCCAGGGCTTGACCTTGTAAAGGCGTTTAAAACACGGAAATACTTTTGCCCTTCGACTACGAAAAACCGCATTTCGACCATTTTATACCTGCGAAAAAAAAGGTGGAAATAGAAATCCTAATACAAAAGACAAGCATTAGGTAAATGGAGCCCATCGAAACGCTAAGCTCTGTATCGATTAACGAATATTTTTGCCTCTGTCAATTAAGATTTATTTCTAAAAAAAAATTACCGCTACAAAACAGGGAAGAAAGGGAATGTTTTGTAGCGGTAGTTTGAGTAAGTTTGAAAATTCTTAGTAGCGTTTTGGGTAGGGTTTTTCTCAGAAAAATCATAGCCAATGGGCTACAAGAATTAAAAAAAAGCGGAGCCTAATGATAGTGAACGGACAGATTCTGGAGTTTTTGAGCGGCTATTTCCATGTCCTTACTGATTTTTGCACTGGTAATTTTGGCATAAATCTCCGTGGTATGAATATGTTTATGTCCTAGCATTTTACTGATACTTTCTATCGGAATATCCTCCGTAAGCATTAAGGTGGCAAAACTATGTCTTGCCCAGTGAAAAGTAATCGGCTTCTCTCGAAAAATACTACATTCATTCATAATTTTTTTGATGTATTTATTACAGACTCCATTGCTTGGTACAGGGAGTAAAGCCCCATTTTTGCCTAAACCTTCATACTTCTTTAAAATCATCTTGGGTATTTCTAATAATCGAACATTACACGCTATCTTTGACTTTTGTCGGCGTTTGACCAGCCATTGATTCCCATCAAAAAAATGTTGCTTGTGGCTTTGATTCAATTGCTTGATGTCTATATAGGCAAAGCCTGTAAAACAACTAAATAAAAATAAATCTCTTATTAATTCTAATTTATCTCTTTCCCTTTTTGTGAAGTCTTGAGATGCTCTATAGTTTATGATTTTTTCTATTTCCGCTTTCAATAAATATCCCCTGTCCTTAGACTTTAGGGTGTTTTTATAATGACGAAAAGGGTCTATCAAAAGTAAATCTTCATTGATGGCTCTTTTAATAGTTCGCAAAAGCGGCCCCATATTACCGTAAATACTATTGTGATCTAAGCCTTTTTCGATCCTAAGATACGAATCATAATCATCTATAAAGGTTCTATCCAATTCTATCAAGTCTATATCCTCTCTGTAAAGTTTTTCTTTGAGAAATGACGCTAGATTTGCATACGCAGATTTATGCGTATTATAACTTGCCCGTGCTCTTAATTTTTTATCTACTTTAAGGGCAAAATCTTTGAGTAAGCCTTGGAAACATTTGAGCAAAGTATTGTCTGAATGCTCTCTGCCTAAATATCGGTCTTTTACTTTCTTGGCTGTTACATACCCCTCATATTTGAGCATTTCGCTGTAAATGTTCTGAATATCGTTTTCAATGGCTTTTAATTTTTTATTAATCTGTTTAGCTTCATGGGTTTTTCCACAGACCTTACTATTCTGTAAATCCAGCGAAGGGGATAAGCCTAACTTCGTGGAAAAGGGTTCGTTTTTTCCGTTGATGGTAATTCTTGCCATGATGGGAAGTGTGCCATCGGCTTTGGGGCTTTTTCTTTTTAGGTAAAATAATACCGTGAAGGTTGTTCTTTGCGTTTTTTTCACCATTCTATAATTTGGGGTTACTAAATTAATTTCTATTGAGTAACAATGAAAGATGAAATATCATGCAAAGCACTGAAATATAGACTCTTTGATGAAAAACTTTGAATGCTTATCAAGTAACTGATAAGTAACTCAACTTTGTCTTTTTAAGGCTAATTTCAGTGATTCTCAGTCGGCAAGTTAGAGGTAAACAAATAATTAATTCACTACTTCATAGATAGTTACGTTTTTTTACCTATTTTTGCTTTTTGGAATGGATATTTACATTAAAAATATCTTAAATCGCTATTTTAAGCAATATTATTCGTTAATTTGTATCACTAAACTGAAAAAATGAAAAATTATAATTTAGCTATTTTACTAAAAGAACAGTTTACAAAGTATGCCCAGAAACCTATGTTGAAGATTTACAGACAAAAGAAATGGGTAGAACATACTGGGAAACAATGCCTTGAAACCATTGAAAAAATAGCCGCTTCGCTCCTAAACGAAGGACTAAAGAAAGGAGATACTGTAGGAATTTTCTCTCAGAACATGCCTGAGTGGACTTTGGCTGACATTGCTGCGCTGAACATCGGTTGCCCTACCATTCCAGTCTATGCAACCAATGCGGCAGATCAAGTAAAATACATTTTGAACGATGCCGAAACTAGTGTTGTTTTTGTGGGAGAACAAGAGCAATACAATGAGTTACTTCTAGCATTAGAAAATCAAGAATTAAGTCTTAAAAAAATCATCGTTTTTGATGAAAATGTACCTTTAAAAAATGATATTTCGGTATATTTTAAAGACTATGTAGCACAAGGGAATCCTGAGCAATTCAAAACCGAACTCGCCGAGCGATTCAACGAAATAGACTCAGATGACACTGCTACTTTGATTTATACTTCTGGAACTACGGGAAAACCAAAGGGCGTGATCCTTACGCATACCAACTTCCTTGCCGCGATAGAAAACCACAAGGAGCGATATGACTTGACTGATAAAGATGTGTCTATGGCATTTTTACCACTTTCTCATATTTTTGAGCGTGCGTGGTCATTTTTAGCCCTATCAGTGGGAATGACAAATATCTACAACCGAGATCCTCGCAGTATTGCAGATATGCTTTTAATCGCTAAGCCCACCGCTATGTGCTCTGTACCAAGATTGTATGAAAAAGTTTATCAAATGGCAATCAACACCATGTCTAAATCAAAAGCTCCTGTGAAAAAACTATTTTTCTGGGCGCTGGAAATTGGCAAAAAACGAGAGGAATATGTGCGAAATGGCAAAAATCTACCATTTGGATTAAAAATTAAAGACCAAATTGCGGAAACTTTAGTTTACAAAAAATTCCGTGAAAAATTAGGTGGAAATCTATCATTTATTCCTTGTGGCGGGGCTTATGTGGGCGACGAAGTGGTTGAATTCTTTAGAGCAATGCGTCTTCCTCTTATCGTGGGATATGGTCTTTCTGAAACTACAGCAACCGTGTCTTCTTGCCAGATAAACGATTATGAACTAGGCTCCGTGGGAAAACCAATTAATAATGTAGATGTGAAAATTGGGGAAAATAACGAAATTCTAGTCAAAGGCAGAACCGTGATGAAGGGCTACTATAATCGCCCCGAAGAAAACGAAAAAGCCTTTACCAAAGATGGTTGGTTTAAAACTGGCGATGCTGGAAGATTTGATGAAAAAGGAAATTTAGTCATCACAGATCGCATCAAAGAATTGATTAAAACCGCTGGCGGAAAATACATCGCTCCGCAAATGGTGGAAAATGTATTGACCAAAGATCCTGAAATTGCCCAAGCTGTGGTGTATGGCGAAAGAAAACCTTATGCCGTTGCCCTAATTACGCCTAATTTCGATTGGCTTAAAAATTGGGCAAAAGAGCAAAACATCAATTTCCAAAACATGGTAGAATTGATTAAAAACAAAAAAGTTGTAAAATACTTTGAGCAAAAAGTGCATGACTTACAAAGCGAACTTGCCCGCTACGAACAGGTGAAGAAGATTTATCTACTTAGTCAAGAATTAAGTATGGAAAACGGAGAAATCACTCCTACTTTTAAACCCATCAGAAAAGCAATTTTTGCTAAATACCAAAATGAATTAGAAGGCTTATATCACTAAGCCTTCTTTGTTTTTTGGTTTGCTTTTTTAATGATTAAAAAGCCTAAAACGCCTGCAATGGCAGAGGCCATTAAGATTCCTATTTTAGCTTCCATGTCATAAATCGGATCATGGAATGCCAAACCTGAAATAAACAACGACATCGTGAATCCAATCGCTGCTAAAACCGATGCGCCAAGCAGGTGAAGTAGATTCATTCCATCAGGCAATTTGGCTAATTTGGTCTTGATTAAAAGGAAAGTAATACCGAAAATTCCTGTAACCTTCCCGATTAATAAACCTAGAATCACTCCTAAAGTCACAGGCGATAATAGAAGTTCTAGAAACTCTCCTTCGATAGTTACTCCTGCATTTGCAAATGCAAAAATAGGCATCACAACAAAAGAAACAAGCGGGTGCATGCTGTGTTCCAAACGCTGCAATGGTGGCAAAGCACTTTTGCTCATTTCACTCATTTTAGACACCACATGTAGCTGATCCTCTGTCAAAGTAGGTTGCCCGTTAGGATCTAGCGCGTTGAACTTATGCAATAGTTTCTGAATATTATTAGTAAATAGATTTTCAGGCATTTTTGCCGTTGTTGGGATAGTAAATGCCGCAATCACAGCAGCGATTGTAGCATGCACGCCAGACATCAAAAACGCTGTCCAAAGCCCTACAATCCCCACAATGGCATAAAATAAGGTATTTCTTACACCAATTAAATTTGCGGTAATCAAAACAGCTAAAAATGCCGCCCCTGTGGCTAAACTCACAAAATCAATATTAGAAGTATAGAAAAATGCAATAACTAGTACCGCCCCGATATCATCGGCAATGGCAAGTGCTGTTAAAAATATCTTTAGACTTGTTGGAACATTTTTCCCAAGCATATAAAGGATTCCTAGCGCAAATGCAATATCTGTCGCCATCGGGATTCCCCAACCTTGCGCTGGCTCTCCGCTTGAGTTGAATAGCATGTAAATCGCCGCTGGTACGAGCATTCCTCCCACAGCTCCACAAAGTGGCAAAATCGCATTTTTTGGATTGCTAAGCTCTCCTGCGATTACTTCTCGTTTAAGCTCTAGCCCTACCACAAAAAAGAAAATCGCCATCAAGCCATCATTGATCCAATGGTGCAAATCCTTATCGATCATAAAATCATCAAAACCGATTTTAAAATGAATGTGCCACAAGTCGTGATACCAATGAGAAAGCCCCGTATTGGCAATAATAAGAGCAAGAAGTGCAGATATAAACAGCACTATTCCACTTGCTGTACTATTATTGATAAAGCCCAAAATCGGGTCTTTGATGTAGATGTCTACTAATTCTTTTTTAGGTTGTTGAATGTTGTTCATATATTTCGTATTTTTTATAAAAACTCAATTTTTACAAAAATACGAAATTTTATTTTTTTAGCCTAACAACCACAACAGATGTCATATAGGCTATCCCTTGAGTTTATCGGGATTGTGTTTTATGTACGCATCCCAACCAGAATACGATTTCACCTCGTCGCCCTTTCCTCGATTGAAATGATGGCACACCGCTGCCGCTAGCCCATCGGTAGCGTCTAGCCTTTTAGGAATTTCCTTTAAGCCCAAAAGATTTTTGAGCATTCCTGCAACCTGCTCCTTACTTGCGTTCCCGTTTCCTGTGATAGCCATTTTTATTTTCTTGGGAGAATATTCTGTAATAGGAATTTCGCGATACAATCCAGCTGCCATTGCTACGCCCTGTGCCCTCCCGAGCTTAAGCATGGATTGCACATTTTTTCCAAAAAAGGGTGCTTCAATTGAAATTTCGTCTGGATGATATTCATCGATGAGCGCAAGTGTTTTTTCAAAAATCTTTTTCAGCCTAAGGGCGTGGCTGTCTAATTTATTTAGCAATAATTCATCTATCATAATCAATTTCATGCGATTTCCTTGACTTGCAATCAATCCAAATCCCATGACATTGGTTCCTGGGTCTATTCCTAAAATTATATTTTCTGCACTCAAAATTCTCTTAATCTATTTTTAGTTTTCAAACTTAAATAAAATATTATTTATTTCTTTAAATAAATTGATATTTTTAACTTAGCAAAAATTTTAAATCCTATGAAAATCGCTGTTTTAGTTTCTGGAAGTGGAAGTAATTTGCAAGCAATCATCGATGCTGTTCAACAAGAAAGGCTTACCAATGTGGAAATCGCCTGCGTGATTGCCGATAGAAATTGCTATGCCATGGAGCGCGCACTAGAAGCAGAAATCCCTACTTGGTTTGTTGATAAAAAAGAGGAAGATATCAACCAAGCCATAGATGAGATTTGCAAAGAAAACAGCGTGGATTTAATTGTTTTGGCAGGATTTCTTTCTATTTTAAATAAAGATTTTTGCCAAAAATGGGATAAAAAAATCATTAATCTTCACCCTTCTCTATTACCAAAATTTGGCGGAAAAGGCATGCACGGAATGCATGTGCACAAGGCTGTGATTGCTGCTGGCGAAACAGAAAGTGGCGCAAGTGTGCATTATGTTACTGCAGGAATTGATGAGGGCGAGGTAATTGCTCAAATGCGTTTTGATATTCCAGCGGGTAGCGATGTGGCTTTTGTTGCAGGAAAAATTGCAGAAATTGAAAAACCTCTACTAATTTCTGTTATCGATAAATTGTCTAAAAAATATTAATCTAAATATTTCAAAAACTCTTTTCTTGGGATTAATCGTGCGCCAAGTGAGGCTAAATGCTTTGTATAAACTTGGCAATCTATTAAGTCTAAATGATCTTTCATTTTCTGAACAAACCATATAAATCCCGCTTTGGAGGCATTGCTTTCTTTAGCAAACATGCTTTCGCCACAAAATACTCGATTGATTTTCACGCCATACAATCCTCCTACAAGTTCTGCCTCTTGATTCCAAACCTCTACACTATGTGCTAGCCCTAGCTGATGCAACTTTACATAATTATCTATGATTTCTTGCGTAATCCAAGTTCCGTCCTGTCCTTCGCGATAAATCTTTTGGCAATTTTTCATTACTCCTAGAAAATCTTTATTTATCGTAAAAGTAAAAGTCTCATCGCGAAATACTTTTTTCATACTTTTACTTATTTTCAACTCATCAGGAAAAAGCACCATTCTTGGATCTGGGCACCACCAAATCACGGGCTCTCCTTGATTGTACCAAGGAAAAATGCCAAGATGATACGCCGTAATGAGGCGAGGAAGCTCCAGCGACATACTGAATGCCAAGATTCCATCACTATCTGCCATCTCTGCTGGCGGAAAAGGCTGATTTCGTTCTAAAAACAACATACCCAAAGGTAATAAAAAAAGCTCTCTCTACCAATGGTAAAGAGAGCTTAAATTTAAAGTTGGATTAAATTATTTAATCACAACTGTCATATCTACTCTTCTAGCTTTTGCAGCTGGAACACCTTTGTCGATCCCGAAGAATGCAGAGTATAATCTATCTCTAGAAATTCCTCTATCAACCAAGGCTTTAGTAATCGCTTCTGCGCGTTTCATAGAAAGTTGATTGTTATACTCAACGCTACCTACATTACTTGCGTATCCTTCAAGGACTACAGAAAGTTCTGGGTTTTGTTTAAGCACTTTTGCCACATCATTGATGTAAGCAATGTCATCGCTAGAAACGGCATAAGAGTTATTTGCAAAATAAACTTGTCTTTTGAAGTTTTTGTACTTCGCTAGTAACTCTTCTAAAGCTGAACGACGCTCTGGAGAGATGGTAGATGTAGAGTTGTTGAATGAACTCTGTAATCTCTTAAGAGAATCTAGCTTTTGCTCCAAGGCTGAGATTTGAGAAGAAGTTCCGTTGTCTAAATAAGAGGTAGTGCTACCTTGTCCTGGCACTACTACATTAGACGCTCCTCCTTTTCCAATCAAAGCTAGCATAAGATTGTCTAATCTGTCATTAACTTTTTGTACTTGACTAGCTAAATCATTCTTTTGGCAAGAACCACAAGACTTTTTAGCCTTTTGTGATTTTTGTGCAGGCACTTCGCTGAAGCTACCTACATAGTAGCTAATAGAATCTTGCTTTTCAAATCTTTTGATTTGCTCAATTCTTTTTTCTGCTACCATTTTCAAGAAAGATTTAAGCTCATCTTTTGACATCACAATCTGGCTATCAGCTGAATATTTTTGTTTGCTCTTTTTGTTTTGTTGAGCATTACCAGTGAAACCGATTGCTAGCAAAAAGCTAAGACCTAAAACTTTATATTTATTCATAATGTTTCGTTTAAATGTTGTTTATTGATTATAATCCGAATTTGTAACCTACAGAGATTTTGTTGAAATCTGCAAGATTTAAAGCGGTGTAATCAACATACAATTTACCATTCAATACATTGAATGAAGTACCAACTACTAAGTTAGCTCCAAAGCTAGAATCATCATCTAATTTGTTGTAACCTAGACCAGCACCTAAATAAGGCTGAACGATAAATCCTCTATCAATGTTAAATTTGTAGATTGCATTAGCGTTAGCACCAAAAGCACCGTCACCTGCAACACCTACATAAAGGCTTGGTTGGAATTCCCAGTTTGAGTTAGTGAACCCGTAGTGTCCTCTGATTCCGATTTCACCTGAAGTTCCACCTCCGAAAATAACTCCAGCATCAACTGAAATACCTTCGTTCACAAACATAGATTTCACAACACCTGTTTCTCCTTCCTCGTTAGTTACAACTGCTGGAGTGTTTGTAGCTGCTGGTGCTGCTTGTACTGGTTGAGCTTGTTGCTGTACTGGCTGTGCGTTTTGAGCTGGCACTACAACTACAGTGTTATCGTCTGCAACTCCTGCTAAGCTAGCAATTCTATTAGAGTTTTGATCTACTTTGTTATTAAGTTGTCTTAACTCGTTTAAAATTTCTTGAGTAGCTGAGTTTTGTAAATTACCTCCTTGATAGTTGTTATAGTCTTTTCTATTTACTTCAAGCAATAGTCTTTCTAATCTATCAATTCTTTGATTTACATCTTGTTGATTTTGTTTAGCTTTTTGGTTGCTGTACTCTTCGTTTACCTCATCGATTGTGTTTTCAACTAATTCTTGTAATTCTTGAGGAGTTAAAACAACTTTACCTGAGTTTTTGTAACCTTTTTCTATTTGTTGTTTTTCTTTGATTACACGAACTGCTTTATCAGAATCATTTTCGTCGTAAGCCTTTCTCAATTCAGCTTCTAGCTCATCGATTCTATCTTGGTAAACTTTGTTATCTGATCTTAATTTTCTTTCAAGAACAGCATCTTCATTAGCTGTAGCTCCTAATTTGATTCTTAAACCAACATTGTACATTTGGCTTTGTTTAAGTTCGCTTGGAGCTTGGATATTTTTCAAGTTATTAGCATCTTTTATATTAGTAGTGTAAAGCAAGTTTGCTGCACCAAACACATCTAAGTATTGTCCTAGAGGAACATTCAACCCTAAACCTCCTTTAACGAAGTAGCTGCTTGGATCTACCAAAGATGGTTTTTCTCCTTCATAGCTAGAGTAAGCGTTCAAGTAACCTCCACCTAAAGTAAGGTATGGAGTCAATCCTCTTGCTACATTCAATCTAGCAACGATGTCAGCACCATACATTGCTAAATCATCGAATTTTTTAAATTCTTCGTTTTGAGTTGCTTGGTAATAGAAACCTCTCAATCCGATGAATTGGTTGAAATCAAATCCTGCAGTACCCCCTACTAGGTAAGTATCTCTAAGGTTCAAATCATCGTTGAATTTAATTTGAGCAACTCCTGGCTCTACAACAAATTTGAATCCACTAAGACCTCCTGAGAATTTTCTTAAATAAGCTCTATCTAATTCAGTAAGAGTTCCAGGCTCTCTACCTCCTAAATAGAATTGTAAACCTGCCAATACAGACCAGTTGTACATTCTATCATCTTTAGAATCTCCTAGGGCTTTTTCTAGCTCAGACTTACCAGCTTCTTGGTATAAAACATTTGCTTTATTCAAGTTGTAAGCTGTGTTTTTACCTTCTAGGTTTAAAACAACACGATCGCTTAAATTAACTTTAGTACCTAGACCTAAGCTTAAGTAAATTTGCTCGTCTTTCAAACCATCATGCTTAAGTTTCTGAACTCCAGAACCTAAAGTCACATACGGAGCTAAAGCACCACCTGTAGGGATGTTAGCTTTCATTTCACCTCCAATTCTTTCTACATCTACATTTCTAGATTGGAATTTTTTAGTGAACTCTTCCCAGTCTTTTCCTTTGATATCAAGTTTATCAATTTCAGACTTAAGATCTACTGATTTTTCGTAAAGTGCTCTAAGCTCAAAGTATTCTCCGAAACCAAAACCAACTCTACCTCCAATCATCAAACCATCTTTGATTGCTGAATTGTTATCAAACCAGTTGTAGCTAGCAGTAGGTGAAAGCGTTACGCTTACATCTTCAACTTGCGCGTTAGCTTGGATTCCAAGAAATGCCAAAGCAGAACAAATAATTGTTTTTTTCATTCTAGTTAAAATTTAAATTTTTATCTTGTTAAATTATGTTGCAAATAGTATGCCTAAGTAAATTTTCTTTTTTATCAATTATGTTAAAAAGGGAGATCGTCTACATCATCGCCAGCGTTTAAATCATTGAAATTCTGATTAAAAGAATCTGCCGACGGAGGAGTAGGCTCTACTGCTGAAGTCGCTACTGCTGCTGCTTGTGTAGCGGGCACTAGTGGCTCTATTCTCCACCCTGTGATGGAATTAAAGTATTTAGTTACTCCTTCAGGGTTCACCCATTCTCTACCTCTCAAGTTAATTGAGATCTTCACATCATCTCCTTCTTTTATATTAGTAAGCAAGTTCACTTTATCCTGCAAAAACTCAATAGCAAGAGTCTGCGGATACTGCTCTTGTGTCAAAATTACTACTTCTTGCTTAGTAAAACCACTATTAAATGTTTGTGGTTCCAATATTTTTTTTACTTTTCCTACGACTTCCATCTATGTATGTTAATTATCTTAGTTAGTGCAAAGATATAGAAATACATATTTTTTCTAAAGAAGTTTTTTCATAAATAAAACACAAATAATACATAAAATTACTATGTTATAAAATTCACATAGGGCAATTTATGCAGAAAATAAAAAAATATTTTTCAAAAAAAATTGTGCTTAATAAAAAAAGTTCTATATTTGCACTCTCAATTAAGCGGATGTGGTGGAATTGGTAGACACGCTAGACTTAGGATCTAGTGCCGCGAGGTGTGGGGGTTCGAGTCCCTTCATCCGCACTTAAAAGAGCTAAACAACATTGTTTAGCTCTTTTTTTTTATTTACCTAAATATCTAAATTACTCGGTTTTCCTCAATCCACTGCATGATTTTCTGGGTTGCACCGAGATTTCTATCAAAGACTGCTTGCGTTTTCATTTTATAAATCGCCAAATCTTCAGAAATCAATTTTTTGATGATTTTTTGAAATTGCGCATAATCACTTACCGAAAAGAGCGCCCCTTCCGACATTAAATCTTTCACTTCTTGAAATTTAGCATAATTCTGCCCGATCACGACAGGCACACCAAACACGGCAGGCTCCAGCGTATTGTGCACGCCACTTTTATTAAACCCTCCGCCTACATAAGCAATGTCTGCATAGGCGTAAATTTTGCTTAAAAATCCAATCGCATCGACTATTAAAATTTTAGCTTGCTCTAAATTTCCCTGCTTTTGGTAAGTCGCCACCTCGTCTTTAAACCTTTCTTTTAAAGCTAAAATAGACTTTTCATTCATTTCGTGTGGAGCAATAATGATTTTCCAATCAAGTGGACATTCCTCATTCATCCATTTCACCCAAAAATCCTCATCCTCTTTCCATGAGCTCCCCACTACGAAAAGTTTTTTATCTTGCTTAAAAGTTTCTACCCAAGGTAATCTTTCGGCTTGGTCTGCGACTTTTTTCACTCGGTCAAATCGTGTATCGCCCACCGCACTCGCATTTGAAATCCCAATTTGAGACAACAAATCCACCGATTCTTGATTTTGAACAAAAAAATGAGCTAAATCGTTTTTTAATTTTTGGGCAAAAAACTTTCCATACGACTTAAAGTAAGATTGATTTTCTCTAAAAATTGCCGAAATCACAATAATCGGGACACCCGCTTTTTTATATTCGCTCAAGAAATTGTACCAATAATCGTATTTCACCAATACCCAAAGTTTTGGTTTTAGAATTTTAATTAATTTCTGTGCATTTTCGGGCGTATCAAAGGGCAAATAAAACACAGCATCGGCTTCTGCATAGTTTTTTCGCACTTCGTAACCTGATGGCGAAAAAAATGAAACGGCAATTTTTGCTTTTGGATATTTTTCTTTGATTGCCTCTATCACGGGACGCCCCTGCTCAAACTCGCCTAGCGAACTGCAATGCACCCACACCCAATCATCATTTGGTGTGATTTTTTGGGTTAAATATTGCCAAACATTCTCTCTTCCCGCTATGGCTTTTTGCGCCTTTTCGTTAAATTTCGATGCGATTTTCATTCCAAGCGACATGGCGCGAACGCCGAGTGTGTAGATTTTTTGCATGAGACAAAGGTAACTTTTTATTCTTTAATTATGTTTAAAATCAAATTACAAATTTGGCTTATTTTCTGAGACTTTCAATGCTTAAAAAAAATACTAACATTTTTCATCTTATATAATTTTATCATCTAATCATTTTTAAGTAATTTTACCCCATTGAATAGAGATTTCACATAACTATGCAAAAAATACAAATGGTGGATCTGGTTTCCCAATACCATAAAATAAAACCAGAACTCGACAAAAAAATCATTGAAGTAGTAGAATCTTCCGCTTATATCAATGGTCCTGAAGTAAAAGCATTTCAACAAGAATTAGAGGAATACCTTGGAGTGAAACATGTAATCCCATGCGCCAATGGAACCGATGCATTGCAAGTTGCGCTTATGGCACTTGACCTTGAGGAGGGAGACGAAGTCATCACTGCGGATTTCACTTTTGCGGCTACCGTAGAGGTGGTAGATTTATTAAAGTTAAAATCTGTTTTGGTGGATGTAGACAAAGATACCTTTAACATTAATGTTGAAGCTTTGGAAAAAGCCATTACGCCTAAAACTAAAGCAATTATCCCAGTTCACCTTTTTGGGCAATGTGCCAATATGGAAGAAATTATGGATATTGCCGAGAAGCATAACCTTTATGTAATTGAAGATACCGCACAGGCACTTGGTGCTGAGTTTCGCTACTCAAACGGAACGAGCAAAAAGGCTGGAACCATAGGACATATGGGCTGCACCTCTTTCTTCCCGTCTAAAAACTTAGGTTGCTATGGAGATGGCGGTGCCATTTTTACCAATGATGATAATTTAG
Source organism: Ornithobacterium rhinotracheale DSM 15997 (assembly GCF_000265465.1). NCBI lineage: Bacteria > Pseudomonadati > Bacteroidota > Flavobacteriia > Flavobacteriales > Weeksellaceae > Ornithobacterium > Ornithobacterium rhinotracheale. The sequence goes on along the minus strand of NC_018016.1, from coordinate 1,739,997 downwards.
CACACAAACTTCGTGGTATCGTAAATCACGGAATGTATAAAAGATATTATCATGACGAGGTGGGAGTAAATTCTCGTTTAGATAGTATCCAAGCGGCGATTTTAAGACTAAAATTACCTCATCTGGATCATTACAATTCAGCGAGAAATGCAGCTGCGGATTATTACGACAAGGCTTTTGCCCATCATCCAAATATTATAACTCCTCAGCGCGATCCAAAAAGCACGCATGTTTTCCATCAATATACTTTGAGAATTTTGAATGCAGATCGCGATGCACTACAAAAATATTTGGCAGAACACGATATTCCTGCCATGATTTACTATCCTGTGCCGCTTCACCAGCAAAAGGCTTATGACCATGGCGAGTATTCCGATGAGGCTTTCTCTGTAACCATGGAACTTATAGATGAAGTAATCTCTTTGCCAATGCATACAGAACTTAGCGAGGAGCAATTAGAATATATAACAACAACCCTTAAAAATTATTTTAAATGAGTAAAAAAGTATTAGTTACCGGTGGCTTGGGCTACATTGGCTCGCACACCGTAGTCGAGTTACAAAATGAAGGTTTCGAGGTGGTCGTAATCGACGATTTATCTAACTCAGAAGAATTTGTACAAGAAAGAATAGAGAAAATCACTGGAAAACCAGTTGAAACTCACATTTTAGATCTTAAAGACCAAGAAGCTGTTGATGAGTTTTTCAGCCATCAAGACATTCAAGGGATTATCCATTTTGCGGCTCACAAAGCGGTGGGAGAATCTATGGAAAAACCTTTGATGTATTACAGAAACAACATTTTAGGTCTTTTAAACTTGCTTGAAGCTGCTAAAGAAAATAATGTAGACAACTTCATCTTTAGTTCATCTTGCACCGTTTATGGACAGGCAGATAAATTACCAATTGATGAAACTGCTCCAATCAAAAAAGCAGAAAGTTCTTACGGTAAAACTAAACAAATGGGCGAAGAGATTTTAGAAGATTTCTCTCGTGCGTTCAACAAGCATGTGATTGCGCTTAGATACTTTAACCCAATTGGAGCCCACCCAAGTGCTTTGATCGGGGAATTGCCTAAAGGCGTGCCAAATAACTTAATCCCATTTGTAACTCAAACTGCAGCAGGCATCAGAGAATGTCTTTCTGTGTTTGGAGATGATTACCCAACTCGCGACGGAACAGCGGTAAGAGATTACATCTATGTAGTAGATTTAGCCAAAGCCCATGTGAAAGCGTTGAAACGCCTTGTAGAACACAAAAACAAAGAAAACTACGAAGTATTCAACTTGGGAACAGGAACAGGCTCTACTGTACTAGAAGTAATTCAAGCATTTGAAAAAGCAAATGGTGTAAAATTAAATTACAAAATTACTGAACGCCGCGCTGGAGACATCACCGCGGCTTATGCCGATAACTCCAAAGCCTCTAACGAGCTTGGCTGGAATCCAGATACGCCACTTGAAGAAGCATTACGCACGGCTTGGGAATGGCAAAAGAGCTTAAAATAAGAAATTTTTCATAACTTTGTTTTATACATTAAAGAAGCGGCTTTCATATATGAAAGCCGTTTTTGTTTTAATTAAATCTCATTATCTAACTCTAAAACTATTACTTCTCCCCTTTTCAGCGATTCGGGAACATTGATTAATCGTTGATTTTCACTACCACGAAAAGGTAAATCTTCATTTTTTAATTTTAGGATAAAATTTCCGTCTACTAGTACATCAATATAAGGTAAAATCTGGGCTAAATTCGGATTTTGCATTATTTTCTCGAAAGTGTAACCCGTGTAGCACCAAATATTTTTGCCCGTTTCTGCCTTTATCTCTTTAGCTAAAAGACTAAAACCTTCAACTTGAAACAAGGGATCGCCGCCACTAAAAGTAACATCATCAAATTTATTTTTCGCCACAATTTCAAGCAGGTCTTCCACTGGAGTCCACACGCCATTTTCTATACACCAAGATTGCGGATTGTGACAGCCCTTACAGCGAAAACCGCAACCCGCCGCATAAATTGAAGTACGAAAGCCTACGCCATCGACACAAGTACCTTCAATGATTTTTAAAACTGAAATTTCCTTAGTCATGCGTTACACGCGCGTTGAGCTCAGATAATTTGGCATTATTCCATCGATTGGTTGTCCCAACGAGATAACCTGTAATTCGCTGTAATTTATCTATGCGTTCGCTATCGCATTTTGGGCAACGCGTTAAATCTTTTTCAGCGTTTTCGTAACCACAATCTAGACAACGATTTCTGTTGTGATTCACCGAACCATACCCAATATTATTAGCATCCATCATATCCACAATTCGCATGATTGCTTCTGGATTATGCGTTGCATCTCCGTCGATTTCCACATAAAAGATATGCCCGCCACGAGTGAGTGCGTGATACGGACCTTCGATTTCGGCTTTGTGCGCCGCGGAACATTTATAATACACAGGCACATGATTTGAATTGGTATAAAATTCCCTATCGGTAATTCCTTTTAATTCACCAAATGTCTTGCGATCTCGGCGCGTGAATCCGCCCGAAAGCCCTTCGGCAGGCGTTGCCAATAGACTATAATTATGCTGATATTGCTGGGTAAATTCTTTGGTTTTGTCGCACATATGGCTTACAATTTTTAAGCCTAAGGCTTGTGCTTCTTCGGATTCCCCGTGATGCTTTCCTACCAAAGCTACCAAACATTCTGCCAAGCCAATAAATCCAATGCCTAAAGTTCCTTGATTAATAACGGTCTCTATGGTATCATTTGGTGAAATCTCTTCGCTACCCACCCATAATTTTGACATCAAAAGTGGAAATTGTTTTGCTAAAGCTGTTTTCTGAAATTCAAATCGCTCGTGTAATTGCTGTGCAGTGAGCGTAAGCATTTTATCTAATTTCTCAAAAAATGCCGAAATTCGTTTTTCTTCATCTTCAATGTTCATGCATTCTATTGCCAAGCGAACGATATTAATCGTGGTGAAAGATAAATTCCCACGCCCTACAGAAGTTTTTTCGCCAAAATGATTTTCAAACACGCGTGTACGGCAGCCCATGGTTGCCATTTCATACATATATCGTTTTGGGTCGTTTTCTTGCCATTTTTCATGCTGATTAAAGTCCGCATCTAAGTTTAAGAAATTTGGAAAAAAGCGTTTTGCCGTTACCTTGCACGCCATTTTATATAAATCATAATTTGGATCATTTTCAAGATAGCTCACGCCACGTTTTTTCTTCCAAATCTGAATCGGGAAAATCGCTGTGGCACCATTTCCCACGCCTTCGTAAGTACTTCTTAGCAATTCACGAATCACACATCTCCCTTCGGGCGAAGTATCTGTCCCATAATTTATAGAGCTAAAAACCACTTGGTTTCCGCCACGAGAATGAATGGTATTCATGTTGTGAATAAAAGCCTCCATGGCTTGGTGCACACGCTCAGTCGTTTTGTTCATGGCATGTTGCAACACTCGCTCTTCGCCTTGCAATCCGTCTAATTCTTTGAATAAATAATCCTTGAATTCTTTTTGATAAAGATGCGAAAAATCTTGTCCGTAAAGTGTTTCAAGAGTTTTTAATTCTTCGATAAAACTCGAACGAACAAAAGGTGCCAAATAAAAATCAAATGCCGGAATGGCTTGTCCGCCATGCATTTCATTTTGCACCGTTTCAAGCGAAATACAGGCAAGCATACTCGCCGTTTCGATACGCTTGGCGGGACGAGATTCTCCGTGCCCCGCATTGAACCCTTCTTGCAAAATTTTGTCTAAAGGATGCTGAACGCAGGTTAAACTTTTGGTAGGATAATAATCTTTGTCGTGAACGTGAATATACGCATTTCTTATTGCCTCACGCACAGGTTCCGTCAATAAAAAGTCGTCTACAAACGGCTTGGTGCTTTCGCTGGCAAATTTCATCATCATGCCCGCAGGCGTGTCGGCGTTCATGTTGGCGTTTTCACGCGTAATATCGTTTGATTTGGTTTCTATAATCTCCAAGAAAACATCTCGGGTTTTGGCTTTGCGGGCAATGTTTCGCTGATCGCGGTAGGTGATGTATTTTTTTGCCACATCCTTGCGCGGACTTTTCATCAAGTGCATTTCCACTTGGTCTTGAATTTCCTCTACGCTCATTTGTTCCTTAGAGGCACATGCAATGTGGTTGGCTATTTTTTGGATTAAAGTTTCATCGGCTCCCGCATCGGTATGCAACATGGCTTTGCGGATTGCGGTGCATATTTTTTCTTCGTTAAAACCTACGATTCTCCCGTCTCTTTTGATTACAGATTGTATCATTTTTTATAAATGTGTGTGTTTTGTTCTTTTAAACTAAAAAAACATTTAAACAAATCATTATCAACCAAATAAAAGAATAATTTATTTAAATATTGACACAAATATATAACTTACCCGACGGGGAAAGGAAGTTTAGGCTGTGATATAAATCAGCAGTGTTTTTTTATGCTTTTTAAACTTTATTTGGCACAGATTTAGTGCTTGCGAAAATCGCAAAAAATCAGATTTTAATCTAATTTTTTAGTAAGCTTTTCAAATTGTTTTTTAGGCATTTTTTCTTGGTATAAAATTTTATATACCGCCTTCAAAATTGGCATTTTTAAATCATTTGCTTCAGCGATTTGTCGGATACCTTCGGTGGCATAATAACCTTCTGGCACCATATTCATTTCCATGAGTGCAGATTTCACGGTGTAGCCCTTTCCAATCATGGTGCCGAGCATACGATTTCGGCTGAAATAAGAATACCCCGTCACGAGCAAATCACCCAAATACACAGAATCATTAATATTTCGTTTTACGGGACTAATCTTCTTCAAATATTTCTTCATCTCACGAATGGAATTGCTCATCAACACCGCTTGAAAGTTGTCGCCATAGCCTAATCCATGGGCAATTCCTGCAGCAATGGCAAACATGTTTTTAATCACTGCGGCGTGTTCTATGCCATAAATATCTTCGCTCGCACTCACATTTACATAATCACAAGTTAAAATTCTTTTAGCAATATAAGCTTTTCTCGGGTCTGAAAATCCAACTGTAATGTACGAAAGTCGCTCAAGTGCAATTTCCTCCGCATGGCATGGACCTGCGATAACGCCAATATTTTCCTCCGGAACTTTAAGTTCTTCTTTTAAATAATCTGTAATGATTTGGCATTTTTGAGGAATAAGTCCCTTTATTGCGGTAACCACAATTTTATCTTTCAACGAAACCTTTAAATCCTTTAACGCATCTAGCAAATAGATCGACGGGATAACGAGCAACACTACATCGCTATTGCGCACTAATTGATTTATACTTGTGGTAACTCTCAGCTTTTCTGCATTAAATTCTACCGATGATAAATAGTTGGGATTTCTACATTCTTGCTGGATATAATTGCGCACGGTCGCATTTCTCACGCACCAATTTACCTTGGGTAAATTTTCGCATAAAATCTTAACGATTGCAGTGGCAAAACTACCGCTACCTAATACGCCTACGCGTAGATTTGATGTAAAGGTTTCCATAGATAAACACAAATATAACTAAATCATTTTATTTTTTCTTTGTATTTACAAAAAGAAACTACAATTTTGTAGCTTTTAAAACCTATATTTTGTACAAAAGACTTATTAGCGAAACCGTAATTTATGGCATAGGTGCAATATTGCCTAGAGTGATTAATTTTGCCTTAACGCCTTATTACATCAAGGAGCTAGACACTATTGAGTATGCTGCTTTCACCAATTTATATGCTTTAATTTCGTTTGTAAACATCGTTTTGACCTTTGGATTTGAAACAGCTTTTTTCCGATTTGCGGCAGAACCAGACCAAAAAATGAAGGCTCTCAGCACTAGTTCCATCTTCTTATTTGTCAATGCCTTATTATTTTTAATCATCTGTATGGTTTTTGACCAAGGAATTGCCAATATGCTTGATTTCAGTTCTCACCCAGAGTACATTCGCTGGTTTGGCTGGATTGCATTTTTCGACACCCTGTGCGTTATTCCGTTTGCGTGGCTACGATTCAATAATCGTCCCATTCGCTACTCGGCGGTGCGTGTAACCTCATCGATTGCACAAACGCTTTTGGTTTTAAGTTTATTCATTGTAATTCCGCTAGAAGTTTCCTATTCATTTGGTTTAAGAGATAAAGTTTCGTTTCCGTTCTTTAGTAATCTTTTCGGCAGTTTAATTTCGTTTTTACTGCTTTCGCCTATTGTGGCTAAAGTGAACTTTAAATTTGACATAGCTTTATTTAAACGAATGATTAAATATGCTTATCCTGTAATGCTAGCAGGTTTAGCTTTTATGGTCAATGAAAATTTAGACAAAGCCATGCAGCGATTTGTAATCTCGGACACGCACGCAGGAGCCTATGGTGGCTGCTACAAATTAGCCGTTTTGATGACGCTTTTCGTTACCGCTTATCGATTAGGCGTTGAGCCGTTTTTCTTTAAACAAATGGAAAAAGCCGATGCCCGAAAAACTTATGCCCGCGTGACAGAATATTTTGTAATCGCCGCAAGTTTTGCCGCTCTAGCCTTAATTGCAAATATCGACTGGCTGAAAGAATTGTTTATCCGAGATAGAGCTTACTGGGTAGCCATCGACATTGTTCCGATTATTGTAATTGCCAATCTATTTTTCGGAATTTATTACAACATGTCCACTTGGTACAAAGTTACCGATCGCACTCAAATGGGAACAATCATTTCATGGGCAGGAGCTGGTGTTACGATACTTATGAATTTACTTTTATTGCCCTACTTTGGGTTTATGATTTCCGCTTGGGCAACGCTACTCGCCTACTTTGTAATGATGTGCCTGAGCTACATCTTGGGGCAAAAATATTACACAATACCCTACCGAATGAAAAAAATTCTCTTATATTTAGGGCTGTGTATCGCATTTAGCTTTATAGGCTATGTAGTATTTAGTGCCAATTTCTGGATAAGCAATTTGTTATTAATTATTTACGGAGGCATTATTTTTGTCATAGAATATAAAACACTACAATTAAAATTAAACCGATGAAAATTAAAATAATCAACAAATCAAAGCACTCGTTGCCAGAATACAAAACAGAAGGAGCCGCAGGCATGGACTTGTATGCTAATCTAAATGAACCAATTACTCTCCAACCACTTGAACGAGCTTTAATCCCTACGGGGCTTTTCATGGAAATCCCGAAGGGGTATGAGGCGCAAGTGCGACCAAGAAGCGGTTTGGCCTTAAAACATGGGCTCACATGCTTAAATTCTCCTGGAACTATTGATTCCGATTATCGTGGCGAATTGGGCGTAATTTTAGCAAATGTTTCCAACGAGCCTTTTACGGTGAACGATGGCGAACGCATTGCTCAGCTCGTGATCGCGAAGCACGAACGCGCAGAATGGGAATTAAGCGAAACGCTTTCGGACACTTCTCGCGGCGAAGGTGGCTTTGGTAGCACGGGCAAAAAATAAAAATCATTAAAAATCGATTTTTTACCGATTTTTTTAATCCTTAAAAAATTAATTATGAAAAGATTACTCACCTATATTCTTCCGCTTACACTGATTTTTAGTGCATGTGGACCGCAAAAAAATGTCGTGAAAGCGAGAGGCGAAGCCAAAGAGCAGGCTTTGACTACTTTCTATGCTAAATACGACAGCCAATTACCTAAATTTAAGCAAGTTCAAATCAAATCAAAAATTCATACCGATATGAATGGTAAAAATTTGAACGCCAATTTGCGTCTATATATCAAAAATCAAGAAAGAATTTGGGCAAATGCTTCAATTTTAGGAATCACTGGTGCGCGCATCAACATCACACCTAGCAAAGTGCAAGGATACAGTGTTTTAAGCAAAGAATATATAGACAGCAATTTTGATTATTTCAATGATTTATTAAAGGTGAATTTCATTACCTATGATCGCTTGCAACAACTACTTTTAGGTCAGTTATTTTTAATCGGCACTCCGCAAGATTACAGCTTGGAAACTACCGACGATAATCAGTATATTTTGAGCTACGACAAAAATGCTGAAATCGAGAAATCGCCTAAGAAAAACCAGTATATTCATAATTTTTATTTAGACAGCAATTACCGATTGAGAAAAGTAGAAGTGAAAGATCCGACTTCACAAACCAACATCGAAGTAACTTATGATGAGTGGCAAAAATTCAATGATCAAAACTTCCCGAGCTTTGTTAAAATTTCAATAAATGGAAAGCAAAAAGACCTCATTGAATTAGATTACACTAATTTTGTTTTTGAAGAAAATAATCCACCTTTTAACATTCCGAGTGGATACAAAGAAAAAAAGATTAATTAAAACATCTTTCACCTAAAAATTCATGAAAAAACTAGTTCTATTCATATTACTGCTTTGTGTGGGTATCGGAAACGCTCAGTACAACAAGGAAAAGCTGAGAAGAGAAAGCCGTGCCCTGCAAAATCAAATTGCAAAACTGAACAAAAGTTTGAACCAAACTCGTTCCGAGTCCAAAAAATCAATTCTTTATTTAAAGCAATTGAAAGATAAAATCAACGCTCAGAATCAATTAATAAGCACTACGGCTAGAGAAAAACAAGCGATTGACGATGAGATTTACCTATCGCAATTAACCATAAACAAGTATAAACGAGAACTCACTGAATTAAAAAAAGAATACAAAGAGGTGCTCGTAAATGCTTATGTAAACAAGTCTTTGCAGAACAAAGTGCTTTTTGTGCTGGCGTCAAAAAACTTTACCGAGGCTTATCGAAGAATTGAATATTTGGAAAAATATTCTGGTTTCCAAGGGCAAAAGGCTGAAGAAATCGCTCAAAAACAAGCCGCCATCGAAAAAGAAAAAGCACAACAGCAAAAGGCGAGAAATGAAAAAGAAGTTTTGTTGGCTCAGCGTGAAGTCTTAAAAGAGAACATGTTGCGCGAGCAAGATGAGAAAAATAAAATTTTGGCTGAATATAAGAAAAATGAAACCGCAATTTCAGCTCAAATCAAAGACAAAGAAAGACAGAACAAAGCACTTGAGGCCAAAATTGAAGCCATAATCCAAGAAGAAATTCGCATTGCCAAAGCCAAGGCAGAGGCCGAAAGAAAAGCACGAGAAGAAGCTGCCCGAAAAGAGCGTGAACGACTCGCCCGCCTAGAAGCAGAAAGAAAGGCAAAAGCGGAAAGAGAAAAACAAGCTGCCATTGCCGCTGCCAAAGCCAAAGCAGCAGAGGAAGGAAAAAGCCAAGCAACAGAGGTGGCTAAAGTGGAGAAAAAATACGAGGAAATCAATAAAGTAGCAGAAGAGAAATCAAAAGCGGAAGTTGCCAAAACTTATGAAAATCGCACAAGCAACGAGGCACTTTCAAGCAACTTTACCTCAAACAGAGGTCGCCTCCCTTGGCCAGTGGCAAGCGGTGAAGTTGTAGGACGATTTGGAACTCAGCCACACCCGCTTTTACCACAAACTACCGTAAACAACGCAGGGGTAAAAATTGCAACTAAAAAAGGCAGCCCCGTGCGTGCCGTGTTTGATGGCGTAGTTTCGCGAGTAATCTCTATCCAAGGCGGGAACAAGGCTGTGATGATTTCGCATGGGAACTACTTTACTGTCTACAATAATCTAAGCACAGTAAATGTTTCGCAAGGGCAAAAAGTAAGCACTAGACAAACCATCGGTACCGTATATACCGATCCAGACAACAATACGATTCTAGATTTCCAAATCTGGAACGGAACCTCTAAACAGAACCCAGCTAGCTGGATTTCTGACATGTAATATCTGATATTAAAAATTATTTTATAAATTTGTAAAAAACAAAATGCATATGTTAGCAGCCATTTTATCTTTCGTAAGTCCGCAACAATTCTTAATCATTGCGATTATTCTTCTTTTACTTTTTGGGGGCAAAAAAATCCCTGAATTAATGAGAGGTTTAGGAACAGGAATTAAAGAATTTAAAGACGCGACTAAAGAAGAAGACAAAACTAAGGAAGAGAAAAAAGAGGAAATTAATCAACAATAGTTTTAAAAAATTTAATTGTTATGGGAATTTTATTCAATCACAATAAAAATTTGGGATTTACAAAATTCCCATTTTTTTTAATCATCGTTTTGCTTTTTGTATCTTGTGGCAAAAAGTCTGAAAGCTCCGAGCCTTATAGAAAACCATCATCTGGTCCTATCAACTTGGTATCAGTTTTTTCTAGCGATGAATTGTACAAGGAAATTAAACCTACACTCGAGGATTCTTTACTTTTTGGTAGAGTGTTTCCAGGCTTATATTATCCTGCCGAAATCATGTTTGGCACACGCCATTTCGAGGAAAATACGCTTAACCGCTTCAATTCTACTCGATTAATTTTAAATTTAAAGCTGGGTGCTCCTGAGTTTATTGCCGAAAAAAATAAGTTTGCAAAACCGCAAGGCTATGTAGAAGTGCACGGAAATAATGCGCAAGAAATCGCCGACCTTTTGCACAAAAATCAAGACAGCATCATCAATCTTTATCGCTGGGCAGACAGAGAGTTTTTGCTAGAAAGCTATGCATCTAAAGCCAAAGCTAGCACCCCGAATTTAGATGCAATGGGCGTTTCACTTTTAGTGCCAAAGGATTATCAAATCGCTCGTGCCGAGAAAAACTTTGTTTGGTATCGCAAAGACCAAGTCAATACAATTACCAATCGTGATGCTAGAAATAATTTAGTTAATAAATCATCATTCGACATCATCAACATTTTGGTGTACAAAGTTCCGTTCAATAAGCCTAATTTGAATTTGCAGGAATTTATCCAAATCAGCGATTCCATCACAGGACTTTACACCGAGGGCGGAAAAGAGCCAAAATTTGAATACATAAAAAATGGTAACGACTCCATGAGAGTGGAAGTGAAAGACCATGTAACGGTGGAAAAAAATCCAGCTTTTATGGATTCTTACGACTTTACGCCTCTTCCTAGCCCTGAGCCCAATGTATTGGCATACGAGTCTCAAGGTTGGTGGTCTATGACGCTCTCTCAAATGGGAGGTCCGTACACAAGTAAAATTTTGCTTGACAAAAAAAATCACACACTTTATATCGCGCAAGCTATTTTGTTTGCACCGCTTAACCAAGGTAAGAGTAAAAAGAGAGACTACATCACTGCCATGGAAGGACTATTTACAACATTTAAACTGAAATAATGAATTTGACGGAAAACGCTTGGAAAATTTTTGAACAAAGCATTAAGGATTATCATGTAAAAGACGATGTTTACGCTACGCTCAACAATCCGTATGAAAGTAGTAGCCTAGACCATTTGTTGTATCGCAAAAACTGGATCGACACTGTACAATGGCATCTAGAAGACATCATTCGTGATCCTGAAATTTCGCCAGAAGAAGCTTTAAAAATCAAACGCTGGATAGACCAATCTAATCAGGAAAGAACAGACACTGTGGAATATATAGACAGTTGGTTTTTGAACGAATTAAAAGATATTAAAACCTCGCCAGAAGCTAAAATAAACACAGAAAGCCCTGCATGGGCAATTGATCGTTTTTCTATTCTTGCTTTAAAAATTTACCACATGCGAGAAGAGGCTAATCGTGCCGATGCGAGCGAAGAACACCGCAAAAAATCTCAAGAAAAACTTGATGTGCTTTTAACCCAAAAAGAAGATTTGGGCACTGCCATTGAGGAACTTATTACTGATTTGCAAAATGGCACCAAGAAAATGAAAGTGTACAAACAAATGAAAATGTACAACGACGAGGAGTTTAACCCAGTTTTATACAAAAAATAAAAATATAGCTATTTTTTTATGTCTTTAAAACAAGCCCAGCAACAAGTAGATGAATGGATAAAAAACCATGGCGTTCGCTATTTCAATGAGCTCACCAATATGGCACAGCTCACCGAGGAAGTAGGCGAAGTGGCTCGCATTATTGCACGACGCTATGGCGAGCAGAGCGAGAAGGAATCAGATAAAAATAAAGATTTAGGCGAAGAGTTGGCAGATGTAATTTTTGTGGCAATTTGTTTAGCCAACCAAACAGGTACAGACATCGACGCTGCCTTTCAGCGCAAAATGGAACTCAAAACCAAAAGAGACCACGACAGACACGCCAATAACCCAAAACTCCGTTCTTAAATTATGAAACTTATCCACCACTCTGCTGAAATTTTTGGAGAAATCGAAATCGGAGGCTCAAAAAGTGAGAGCAACCGCTGGCTGATTTTAAAGAAACTTTTCCCAGAAATCAAAGACATAGAAAACATTGCAGATGCCGAGGACACCAAAGTTTTGCGAAGTGCATTGCAAAGTGATTCTCGCGAAATTGATATTCATCACGCAGGAACAGCCATGCGTTTCCTTACGGCTTACTATGCCCTCTCTAAGGGAAAAGAAGTTATCCTCACTGGCTCTAAAAGAATGCAGGAAAGACCAATTGCTCCTCTCGTAGAAGCTCTAAGAAAAGCAGGTGCCGATATCGAATATGTAAAAAAAGAAGGCTATCCTCCGCTCAAAATCACAGGAAGAGCCATTCAGCCTAAACATATCGAAATCCAAGCAAATTTGAGCAGCCAATACATTTCTGCATTAATGCTTGTTGCGCCTAAATTAAGACAAGGTTTAGAAATAAAATTCACCACCGAACTTACTTCTAAACCCTATATTGAAATGACCAAAGCACAATTGGAATCTGTGGGAATAAAAGTTGAATGGTTTGATGACGAAACAGGCATTCGAGTGTTTCCTTGTCGTAGGATAAGACGCACCAATGTTGTTGTAGAATCAGACTGGAGCTCGGCTTCGTATTGGTACAGCATGGCGGCTTTGTCCAAAGATTGCGACATCACGCTTTCTACTTATAAAAAAGATAGCCTACAAGGTGATGCACGCTTGGTTCCGATTTATGAAAAATACTTTGGCGTAATGACCCTTTGGCGTAACAACAAAGTGATTTTACGCAAAAAAACAGATTTCACACCACCAGAGGTTATTCGTTTAGATTTAAATAAAAATCCAGATTTAGCACAAACAATTGCCATCACTTGTGCAGGATTGAAAATCAAAGCTATGCTCACTGGATTACATACTTTAAAAATCAAAGAAACCGATCGATTGGTAGCACTGCAAGCAGAATTAGAAAAATGTGGAGTAAAAACCATCATTACGGGAGACTCTATTGAGCTTGTTTCTTTTGAAAATATTTGGCAAACGCCAACTATTGAGACTTATCAAGACCACCGTATGGCACTGAGTTTTACGCCACTAGCCGTGATTCGTGAAATGGAAATTAAAGAACCAGAAGTTGTGGGCAAGTCCTATCCTAATTTCTGGAAAGATTTGGAACGAGTAGGCTTTAACATTCAGCCATAATGCCACAAGATAAACTAGAGGAAGGAGATTTCTATCTTTCGCCCGAAGGTTTTAAAATTAAAACCGAGAAATATTTGCTCAAACGCGGCTATTGTTGCCAAAGTGGGTGCAAACATTGCCCTTATGGCTATGATAAAAAGACCAATTCCTTTAGAAAAAAAAGATAAAAAATAGAATTTTGATATTTTTTAATCAAAGCATAATTCTTTGCTAAAAAACTAGTGCTTAACGAATTGGAATAATTATTGTTACTCGCTCTTTTATATTAAACGAATTAATCATGAATAAATATTTATCTATCATTGGAATGATCATGCTATTGGCATTGACTTCCTGTGGAACGGTGAGCGTGAGCAGTGACTACGACAGAAATGTGAATTTTCAGCAATTTAAAACTTTTGCTTTTCATGAAAAAGGTCTAAATAATTTAAAAATGAATGATTTAGACAAGCGTCGTGTAGTAGCAGCAGTTCAGCAAAATCTTGAAGAAAAAGGTTTGACGATGGCAAATTCTGAAAATTCTGCCGATTTGATCGTAAACCTCGTTGCTAAAACGCAAAAACATGTGAATGTAGATGTAGACCCATGGTATAATCCATGGTGGGCTGGTCTTTGGGGACCTTATGGCTACAACGGCTACTGGGGTGCACCGAATGTGAGAAAATACCACGATGGGACTTTGATCATCGATTTGGTAAATCGCAAAAACAATACGCTTGTTTGGCAAGGAATGGGTGAGGGATTAAACTTGTATAAGCTTTCTGACAAAGTAGAACGAATCCCGAAAGCGGTAAATGAAATTTTGTATTTCTACCCGCCTAAAAAATAAATTTTTATCTATAAAAAAATCCGTGTTCAGAGATGAGCACGGATTTTTTTTGTGTTTTGAAAAATCGAATTTTAATATGATTTTGCAAACAATACGCGTTGTTTACTTGGCTTGCCCGTCAATATACATTTTCCTTCTTCCAATTGATTATCTAAAGGAATACAACGAATTGTAGCTTTGGTCATCTCTTGAATTTTCTCCTCGGTTTCCGTAGTTCCGTCCCAGTGAGCAGACACAAAACCTCCTTTGTTTTCTAAAATATCTACAAACTCTTCCCAAGTATCGGCTTTGGTAGTATGCGTTGCACGATATTCCACCGCACGCTTAAATAAATTATTGTCGATTTCTTGTAAAAGATTTGGCACTAGATCGGTTACCTCATCGGTCGCGATGAATTGTTTTTCAAGCGTATCTCTCCTTGCCACTTCTACATGTCCTTTTTCTAAATCTTTTGGTCCAATTGCGATACGCACTGGCACACCTTTTAATTCATATTCGTGGAATTTCCAGCCTGGCTTATAGGCATCATTGTCATCGTATTTCACGCTAAGCCCTTTAGCTTTTAATTCATCGTGCATTCTCAAAGCTACCTCATCGATTTTAGCTTTTTGCTCATCGTTGAAATAAATTGGAACAATCACTACTTGAATCGGTGCCAATGTTGAAGGTAACACCAACCCTTGGTCGTCTGAGTGAGTCATGATTAAAGCTCCCATCAATCGCGTAGAAACGCCCCAAGAAGTTGCCCAAACATATTCTAATTTACCTTCTTTTGAATTGAATTTAACATCAAAAGCCTTTGCAAAGTTTTGCCCTAAAAAGTGAGATGTTCCTGCTTGCAATGCTTTGCCATCTTGCATCAACGCCTCGATACAATAAGTTTCATCTGCTCCTGCAAAACGCTCTGCTTCAGTTTTTAAACCTTTAATTACAGGAATTTTCATATAGTTTTCTGCAAAATCTGCATAAACCCCAATCATTTTCTCTGTTTCCTCAATTGCCTCCTCGCGAGTAGCGTGTGCTGTGTGCCCCTCTTGCCATAAGAATTCGGCAGTTCTCAAGAACAAGCGTGTACGCATTTCCCAACGCACCACATTTGCCCATTGGTTTACCAAAATTGGCAGGTCACGATACGATTGAATCCAGTTTTTATAGGTATTCCAAATAATGGCTTCTGAGGTGGGACGCACCACAAGCTCCTCCTCCAATTTTGAGTTAGGATCTACTTTTAATTTCCCTGGCTTTTCCTCGTCTTTTACCAATCGGTAGTGTGTAACTACGGCACACTCTTTGGCAAATCCTTCTGCATTTTTCTCTTCAGCCTCAAATAAACTTTTGGGAACAAATAACGGGAAATATGCATTTTGGTGCCCAGTTTCTTTGAACATTTTGTCTAATTGAGCTTGCATTTTTTCCCAAATGGCATAGCCATAAGGTTTGATTACCATACAACCTCTTACTCCTGAATTTTCTGCTAAATCTGCAGAAACTACTAGCTCGTTATACCACTTGCTATAATCCTCATTACGAGGCGTTAATTTTGCCATATCCTTCTTTTTTATTAAATATTTGCCAATCTTTTTCATGAAATTATAAATCGTTCAATATTGGCATATGATTTGAATTTTCTTGGTTAAAAATAAAAGCACAAATTTAATTATTTGTATATTTACATAAAACTTTTATGTCATGAAAAATAAAAATAAAATATTAAACTTAGCATTTCTGCGCATAATTCCGCTGGGATTGTTGTTTGCAGGGGTTTCTTCTTGTACCGTTTCTCAACCAATGGCAAGAGAAACCGATGGAATTTATTACGACCCTTCTGTGGATGTAAGAGAAGTTGCCGTGTATGATAATGGCAATGAAGATGTGTACTACGATGCAAGATATTACACCCAAACGCCTACTCAAGAAAAAGATTTGGTAAGGATTGGGGGTAAATATTTTGACGAAAATGGCAATGCTCCTGTATCTGAATACAAGGGAGACTGGCAAAGAAAGGATAGAAAGCCACGCTCCAAATATTCTACTTGGGGCGATGTTGACCAAGATGTAAATGTTTCTGTCAACTATTTTGGTTCTCCATACTATTCTGGCTTTGGCTTAGGATTAGGTTTTGGAATGGGCTATAATTGGTACTCGCCAAGATTTTATGGTGGATATTATCCTTATGGCTACTACAATAATTTCTGGGGCTGGGACTATCCGTTCTATGGAGGTTACGGATACTACTCTCCTTATTATGGCTATGGCTATAACTCTTGGGCTCCATATGCTCCGTATTACGGATATTATGGTTATAACAATCCTTATTATTACGGCGGTGGATATTATGGAAGCGGATATTATACTCCGTACTATGTGAAACCGGTGCCTGTAAAAAGAGGAAGTGTAATGGGTAGCAATGCAACAATAGCTCCTAGAAGAACTATGAACAATAGTGCTTATAACAGCAGCTACTACAATAATAGTTCAAGAAGTTCTTTAAGAGTTAGAAGCAATGCTCCTACCAGAAACGATGCGTACTCTACACAATCTAACGCTCCTAGAAGATACCAGAGAAGTACTAGAAATGAGAATTACAACAATTATCCTTCTACTCCTCCAGTGAGACGAGCAAGAGTGAGCTATGATACACCAAGCAGCAACTCTAGTTGGGGAAACAGCAACAGTAGCTGGGGTAGCAGCAGAGGTTCGTACTCTACTCCATCAAGAGGTTCTAGCAGTGGAAGTGGTAGATTATTCAAATAAAAAAATAACTAAAAAATGAAAAATAAATTTATAAAACTTAGTTGTCTTGGGCTTTTGCTAGCCTCTGGGGCTTTGAGTGCTCAACAGATCAACACAAATTATATAGAAGATATTTACCAAATCAATGATTACCAAGGGATCTATGGAACTTCACGATATCGTGCCTTGAGCGGATCCATGGGAGCATTGGGAGGAGATCTTTCTGCAATGAACGAAAACCCTGCGGGGGTGGGAGTTTTCATTAATTCTGAAGCCAACTTCACAGCTGGTGTATCCTCTAGTAAATTAAATGGTAATTATGAAAATAGTTCTTTCACAAATAAGAATAGCCAATTTAATTTAGGACAAGTAGGTGCTGTAATGGTGTTTAACACAGGAGCTCCTTCTGAGAAGTGGAAAAGCTTTGCTTTAGGATTAAATTACCAAAAAAGCTCTGATGTCAATAATGAAATAAATCTTCCTGTTGATATTCAATCTAGTGTAGGCTCGTTGAAGCAAATTTATTCGCAAAACGAAATTAATTCTAGTGTTACGAATTTAAGTTTTGCGGGTAATTACGACGATAAATTATACCTAGGGGTAGGCTTAAACTTTCGCCAATTTGAAAGTAGCAGGCTTAATGGCTTAGCTGAGTTTAATCCAACATCTAACCAAACTGTGAGCTACATTCAAGATTACTCGCCTAGTCGTAGAGAGGGAACAGGTATCTCTGTGGGGTTAGGTGTTATAGGAAAAGTAAACAAAAACTTACGCCTAGGATTATCTTACGAGTCCCCTACTTGGTATAGAGATGTTTCTGAAACTGCTATGGAGCATTTCTTAACTGATCGAAACCAAGCATTCTATGTAGTGAGCCAACAAAATTATGGTGAAAACGGATTTAATTCTGCACAAAAATTCACTGCATCTGGTGCCTTAATTTTAGGAAAAAAAGGATTGATCAATGTGGATTATACCTACAACGATTTTGGCTCTGTAAAATACACTCCAGAAAGTGATGAGATATTTCGTGGGGTAAATGATTACTTCAACAACTTTGTTTCTGGAAGCTCTAGCGTAAAAGTAGGAGCAGAAACTAGAGTTAAGGACTTAAGTCTACGCGCTGGATTTAAATATGTTCAATCTCCGTATAAAGAAGTGAGCTTTGAGGGAGTAAGAAACACTTTTAAACCTTATGGAGACCTGAGCGGTTTCTCTCTAGGATTGGGATACAACTTTGGCAACTTCTATCTAGACGCGGCTTACAGCTACTCTCAAAGAGATAGAAATCACCTGCTCAGCGGAATATATTTCAACAATATGCCTGGTGCCAATGTTAAATTTAGTGATATTGCACCTAATATTACAAACCCTGCAGATCCTGTATTGACTAATGGTGCTAGAACTAGCTTAGAAGTAAATACTTTTGCTAGAGATAACGGAGCTAATTTTGATGGAACTGGCTATGCCGCTTCTATACAAGATATCAAAGAAAAATATAACAACTTTTCTTTATCTTTAGGATTTAGATTCTAAAAATACTTTTTCATTAGTTTATAAAAAAGCCACTCAATTGAGTGGCTTTTCTTTTTTTCGGGAATAAGAAAATTCTTATTTATTTTTAAGTAAATCTCTAATCTGAGTTAATAATTCTTCTTGCGAAGGACCTGCTGGTGCTTCTGGTTTTGGCTCCTCTTTTTTCTTTAATGAATTAATTCCTTTAATCATTAAAAATAAAACAAAAGCAATAACAATGAAGTTTAAAACTGCAGCTAGAAAGTTTCCATACATGATTCCGTTCCAGCTTAAATCCGCAATTTTATCTACCTTAGCAGCTTTCAATGCTGGGGTTAAAATTAGTGGAGTCACTAAATCATCTACAAAAGATGAAACGATTTTACTAAACGCAGCCCCGATGATTACCGCTACTGCCAAATCTACAACATTACCTCTTGTTGCAAATTCTTTAAATTCTTTAAAAAATGCCATATATCTCTATTTTTTTTAATTCTTAGGATCTGTTACTTTCCAGCTCAACTTAGTCTCACCATCTTTTACGCCCCATTTATCGGCACTACCACCATTCACCTCTAGCACATAGCGATATGGTGCTGTTGCAGGATAATTATGTTCATCATAAGGCTTCGCATTTTTTTGCACATTGATTACAGTGCTATCTTGCCCTACAAAAATAATATCGAGCGGAATTCTAGTATCTTTCATCCAAAAACCAGAAGTGTTATCTTCGTCGAAAACGAAAATCATACCTCTATTTTCTAGCATGCTGCTACGATTCATCAACCCAATTTGGCGTTCAGAATCTGTGTTTGCCACCTCAACATCCAATTTCTTGATGATTGAATCGTTATTTTTCAACACTAAATCGCCTTCTTTAATAAATTCTATCTCGATAGGTGCATTGTTTGCCTCGATTTGAGTCGATTTTTTTTCGCATGAAACTAAAAAAGCTCCCGCAGCCAAAAGGCTTAATAATTGTATTTTAAAATTTTTCATATTCTATTTTTTATTAAAATATCCTTTGTTCGACAAGTACATCACCACAAGTCCAATGATGATAAATGGGATGCTCAATACTTGCCCATTGTTTAAATTCACCTTTAAAGTTTGAGCCACCCACTCTACACCTTGGCTTTCTTTAAAAAATTCGATAATGAATCTGATACTGAAAAGCAAAGTGAAAAATAGCCCAAAAATATATCCGTTTTGGTATTTTTTATTGGTTTTATTGTAAATCCACCAAAGCAGAATAAATAGCAAAATATAAGCAAATGCCTCGTACAACTGTGCTGGGTGTCTAGGCACGATTTCGCCATAGCTTAAGCTCTGTTTCTCGAACAACACCGCCCACGGCAAGTCGCTTGGTTTGCCCACGATTTCAGAGTTTACAAAATTCCCAATTCGCACAAAAGCTCCACCGATAGAAACACAGATGGCTAATCGATCCACAAGCCAAAGCATGTTCTTGCCTGGCAAATATTTTCTGGTATAAAGGTATGAACTTATCAAAAGCCCCACAGTGGCTCCGTGGCTTGCAAGCCCTTGAAATCCTACGAATTTGTAATTTTTAATTAAGCCAAAAAGAAACTCGCTCCCTGGCGAATATTGAATGGGTAAAAATACCTCTAGCGGACGCTCAATAAATGCGCTCGGATCATAAAACAAAAATTCCCCGATGCGTGCTCCCAACACGGCTCCAAAGAAAGTGTACATAAATAGCGGGTCTAGCTTATCCTTTGACACGCCATCGATTTTAAACATTTTTGCCATAATGTACCAGCCTACGACAAAAGCGGCTAGCCACATTAAGCTATAAAAATGTAGGGGTAATCCGAAAATCTCGATTCCTTCTGAGCCTTTGTAGGTAATGTATGCTAAAGTTTCTTTCATTATTATTTTTCTTTTTTGGGAACAGGATCTTTGCCACTACCTCCCCACGGGTGGCAGCGCATAATTCTCCTAATGGTTAAATAACTGCCATAGAAAAATCCGTGCGTTTTCAGTGCCTCGATGCCATATTGCGAGCAAGTGGGCGTGAATCGGCAATTGCGACCAAGCCATGGCGAAATAAGCATTTGGTAAAGTTTTATCAAACCAATGGCGGGCAAAACAAGTAATTGCTGAATGATTCTAGACATGGGGCAAATATACTGATTTTTAGTTTTCAGGCTAAAGATTTCTCTAAAATTTAGCCCAAAGCCTTTCCCCTACTATTGTATTGCGAAAAAAAGCACAAGTGATTTTGTACAAAATCACTTGTGCTTTTATAAATATCACTTGAGAAATTGGCTAAAAGCTCTTGTGCTTTCTGCTTTTTTTCAAGATTTCTTATAATAGGTATTCCAGCCTTGGTTGTGATTGGCTTTGTAATCAAGTGCTGGAACGGGAAAATTAAGTGCATCTGCCCTATCATTTCGTTGCTCTTTAAAAATTTTGATGGAATCTCCGCCTAATTCTTTAACAAACAACACATAGCAAACGCCATCTTTGTCAAATGCTACAATTCTATTTTCCTCTGGCACCACGGTATCCACCCGCATTGTATATGCCGTGTTTACAGCACTACCGTTTATTGCATAGCTTATGCTATCGTTGCCTAATTGATACTCGACATGGTGCTTTAGCCCTGGCATGGGGTAGAAATCCCGCTGCCACACAGAGTCTCCTTTAAATAATTGATTTCCTTTAGGAGAACATGCTACGATAAATCCCAAACAGAGACTTAAAAATATTAATTTTTTCATTTTTTTTCAATTTAAATAATGAATGATTATCGCCACAATGGGAGGTATGAATCCTAATGCAAAGAAGATGAATCCTCTTTTCTTAAAACTATTTTTGCCCGAAGCTATGAACAAGCCCGTTACCACAATTATGATAAGTGCCACCGAAAATATATCGGCAAACCACCGCCAAGCTTTGACATTGTTTCTGTGCAAAACATTGGCTTCATAAAAGACTGGACGACGGGTAATCTGCTCATAAACGCCCATTTTTTTATTAAAATCTACATGAAAGCTTGCATCTTTATAATAGATTTTCACTTGATAGGGCGTGGGAAAATCATAAAGTTTGTATTCCTTCTCGCCACAAAGCTGGCTCAGCTCGTGAGCTGTCTTGTCTGAAAAATGTGCCTTGTCTAATTCCTGTTTTATCTGAATTTCTTTTTTGTTTAAAATAAAATCAGGGTTCCAATCATCTATATGATTAAAGGCAATGCCCGATAGACAATAAATAATGACTAAGCCCGAAAAAAAGTATCCCAAGTCGCGATGATAATCTCGATTTAGTTTTATAAACTTTTTGTATCTACGGCTTTTAGTTTTCACCTTTATTGATTTTATCTACATATTGTTTAGTGATGTCTACTATCCAATTTTCTACATTTTTATCTGGCAAAATAGCGTCTGGTTTATACCCTACTTTCTCTTTATTATCTGCCACTTTGTCTATTGCACCTCCTATGATTTTCACTTGAAAGTTTTCATCGTGAGCCACCAAAACAGGAATTACAATATCTCTCTTTTTTTGTTTTAAAATCTCTTCTATTGCCCTTTGTGTAGGCTCTGAGCTATATCCTGCAATGTGCCCGCACCATGCATAGTTTAAATCTGTAATTCCTAAACTATCTTTAATGCTTTCTCCTATTTTTTTAAACAAGTTGCTCCATTCTGCCTCATAATCCTTGTCGCCATAGCCCACAAGCGTAACGCCTTCTTCTGCAGGCTGAGTAGAGAGTGCTTTTACTCTTCTCAGTACATTTTTCTCAAGAATATTGCTAAAGTCTAAAAGCGGAGCTATATGCACTTTTGCCTTGGCTGGATATCTTTCTATATTTTCAATTTTTAGAGTTTCCATAGACGAAGGACTTTCTTTAAGCCCCACGATGGTAGGAATATCCTCAAACGAGTGCGGACTCACGGTTAAGAACACGGGCACAATCAACACATCGGTATAGCCTTCTTTGTCAAATTCCTTCAAGCGTGTAGCGATTGAGGGCTCGTTATATTCCATAAAGGCGGTTTCTACGGCTTGGGCTGGCGTGTCTTTCAGTATTTCTTGTTTGGTGTTTTTTTCTAAATGTAGTAGTGCATTTCGCCAAGTTTCTGAGTGCGAACCATGGCTCACTAGTAGAACGGCAATCTTTTTTTGCCCATCATTCTCAGATGTTGTGGCATTTTCTTGCTTCTTGCTACAAGCCAGTGTGAGTAGCAATGTGCTGCATAATAAAATGTAATTTTTAATTCTTTTCATGATTATAATTAGTTGTTTAAGTTTATACTTATATAGTACAATGCCCCATCGATCATGGGATTGTAGAAATTGTAATTTTTAGGTTTATAATTGAGCATATTTCGCACGCCTAAGTTTAAGCGGGCATATTTTTTATATTTTAATGTCGCATTAAGCCCCATAACATAGTAGGCGGGATAATCTTGATAAAAGAATTTATTGTAATTATCCTTTACCCAAAACTTGATTCCGCTGTAATAATTTCCATTGCACGAAACTGATGTGGCTAGACTTGGACTAAGTTTGGTCTGATACTCCACGCTGTAATTGAATGCATGCGGGCGCGTGTCTGAGGCGTTTTTGCCGTTTATTTTCATTTCATCTTTGGTGTATCCGTAGCCTAGATTGATGTTTACATTTTTAAGCACAGAAATTTTAGACATAAAATCTATTCCCCAAACATTTTGCTTTTCAAAGTTTTGATATTGCAGCGTATCTTGGTGCGCATTTTTATACCTTAAGCCTAATTTGTCTTTAATATCTGTTTTAAAGAAATTGATGGCGTTGTAAAACTTTTTGCCATTCTGCTCAATTGTGAGCATATAGTGCTTGCTGTGCTCTGGCTTTAAATCCGTAGAGCCTATGATTCTAAACATGCCTAAATGATCCCAATCGGTGTAAAGCTCCTTGAGACTCGGCGAACGAAATCCTGTGGAAAAGTTCCAGCGTGCACTTATGTTTCTATAAATATTATGTTTAAAGGCAATTTTGGGCGTAAATGCCGTTCCGTAAAATTGGTGAGACTCTAGCCTTGCTCCCGCCAGCAAAAAGGCGTTTTTGCCCAGTTGCCAATCCAACTGACTGAAGAAGCTATACGAATGCACTCGTTTGGTTCCATTTTCTTGAAACATGTAGGTTTTCAACCTTTGGGAGAAAAACTCGGCACCGCTCAGCACCCCGATTTTGTCTTTTTTGTAATTCACGGCGTATTTGGCATTGAAGATACTACTGTTGTAATGATCGCTTATGCTATCTTTCTTTAGAAAAACTTCCCTTTTCTGGTAGGTATTTATATTATAACTAAACTGATGTTCCCAATGATTTCGGCGATAGTTTACTCGTAGCACTCCTGCATTATCGCTAAAGGTATTTTTAAAAATACTTTTTTCTGCCCCTGTGCTTTTTCTATCTTTGAAAAAATGCGAAACATCTACACTCGCCTCTAGATTTTCATTGAATTTATACCCTACAATTTGCCCCACTTTCCAGAAGAATTGCTCGGGTGCAAATGTTGTATTGAGCGTTTTATCTTTTTCGATTTCGCCATTTTCATAAGTTCTAAAAGCTAGCTCTGAATCTTTAAATTCCTTTTCTGCCCAAAAATCATAATTAAATATTGTTTTTGTACTTAATTTTTCGTTTGAATACGAGAGATTCAAATTGTTTTTAGACTGTTTCTGGGAATTATAAAGACTCGACAAACCTAGATTGAATCCTCTAAACGGCTTTTTGGTAATGATATTTATTACTCCGCCCACGGCTCCAGAACCATACAAAGTGGAGGAAGCTCCTTGCAAAACTTCGATTCTATCTATATCGTTTAGATTTATTTGGTTATAGTCCACATTATTTCTCGTTTCGCCAGCTAGTCGCTCTCCGTTTACGAGCACGAGCACAGAGTTTCCGCCCAGCCCGTGAAACTTTATATTGGGCTCTCCTGCATGATTTGTAAAACTTATGTAGGGAATTTCCTGCGTGAGCACTCCTTCCAAATCCACATTTCCCGTCGCATTGATCTGCTTTGAGGTTATAACTCTGGTATAGATGGCAGATTTGCTCAATGGCTTAGGCATTCTAGTGCCAGTAATCACCATGGGATTGAGTGAATATTCTTGCTCCTTGCCTTGCAATACCACCCATTGTTTTTCTCCAGAAACTTCTACTGTTTTGCCCGAAAAACCTTCTTTTTTAAATTTTAATTTAGTGCCTTTTTCGGGATAAAAAATGGAATCGCCTTGGGAGCATTTAAAGGTTTCTCCTTGATAAGTTACCCAAAAATCATGTATCTCTTTGCCCTCCTCTGTCTTTACGATAAAATTATGCGGGCATTGTGCCTCTAGGCTTAGCCCGCATAATACTATGAAAAATAGAAGAAACTTTTTGGTAAACATTTTTATTTCACTAATTTTCTTGAGCCATTAGCTTGGTAAAAGTATTTCCAAGTAGCCACAATTTTTTCTTTATTATCTCCTATATAATTCAAAAATTGGATTTTGGCATATTTTCCGTTTGCTGTTTTTATCACAAATACATTTTTGTACAATGTGTATTTTGGCGGCGGAGTAGAGGTATCTATATTAAGCCAAACAAGTTGATTGTTTTTAGAGCCATCTGGCAGTGGAGTCATTTGGTGAGTTTTGATGTTGTAAGATAAAATATTTGCCTTAACATCTTTTACATAACCCTCGGCAGGTGCCTCTGTCACTGTTGCAAAGTCCGTAGTCGTTAGCTTAATAGCCTCTCCTTTACCTTTTCCAGATGCTCCCCCATTTAATTTTACATCTCCACGGTGAAAGGCTATATCCCAAGCTAGGGATTCTTTTGGATTTTCGATGGCTACTTCCTTTCCTTGCTCGATGGAATAGTATGTCCATTTGTCATAAGATTTTGCACTGGTTTGCACTTCTACAACACCTGCATTGCCATCTACGACTTTTTTGCCATTGTCGTCGTCTGAACTGCTGCAGGAAAACATTACCAATGCTCCTGCAATTGCTAAAATTGATTTTTTCATATACTTTAAATTTTGACGCAAATCTATTTTTATTTATTCTAAATAAAAAGTATTGAATTTATTTTTTACATTATTTATGACAAAAATCATAAAAGATAACAATTAGAA
This sequence comes from Ornithobacterium rhinotracheale DSM 15997, assembly GCF_000265465.1. NCBI lineage: Bacteria > Pseudomonadati > Bacteroidota > Flavobacteriia > Flavobacteriales > Weeksellaceae > Ornithobacterium > Ornithobacterium rhinotracheale. The sequence continues at coordinate 1,714,437 of NC_018016.1, read as the reverse complement.
AAGTGTTTTTAAAATATATTTACAATCTTACAAGCTATAATAAAAAACCCCACAAAATCGGATTTTGTGGGGTTTTCATTTACTTATTATTCTGTAATTTTAATCTAAAATCTGTGGGCGAAATGCCTATAAGTTTTTTAAAAACTTGAGAGAAATGCGAAGGGGTTTGAAAATTCAATTCGTAGGCAATTTCAGATATTGATTTGCCCGTCTGGAGAAGTGTTTTGCTGTAATCTATGTCTATCTCATTGATCCATTGCTTGGGTGTTTTTCCCGTTACTTCTTTTAGACATTTGTTTAAATAATTCTCTGTTAAATGGAGATGATCTGCATAAAAACTCACTTTTTTTTCTTGCTTATGATTTTCGTGCAAGAGGTTTCTAAATTTTAATGTAATTTCAAGAGATCGGCTCACTTTGGTAGGGTTTTGATTTCCCTGCTCTATCATTTTCAATAAAACGGCTCTCAGCATAGATAGCACAATCTCATTGTCTTGATATTGATTCACAAAGAGTTCGTATTCCATCAGTTTTAAAACCTTGATAAAACTTTCGAATCCTAAATTCTCTGAACTAAAATAAGGGGAAATGAAAAATAAATTGGGGTGTTTTATCGTAAAGTGAGGCGAAGTAAATATTTCGTTTTCAAACAATAAAAAATACCCCTCTATATCCTTGGTGATTTCTAAAGTGGCTGTGATGGAGCCTTGCTTTATGTACAAAAATTCTCCTTCGTTCACTACATATTCCTCGCCGTCTAAATATTGTTTAAGCCTTCCTTTTTTCACAAATAATACAAAGTTAAATGTGGTGCGATAGGGCGTTACGGGAATGAGAATATTGCGCAAATAGGATTCTAACCGATATAGTTGTATCGATGATTTATTATTTAAAATTAAATCTGATACATCGGGCAGAAAAGATTTTTTGTATTCTGTGTTGGATAATATTTTGATTGAATTTTCTTCGCTCATAGTAAAAAGACAAAATACCAAAGATTGTGCTCTTTTGGTATTTTGTTCTAATTAATTTTGATTAAAATTTGAATGAAACTCCTAATTTCATAAAGAATGGTGTACCAGGAGTATACGCCAAGTCGGTGATAGGCTGGGCTTCTCCTCTAAGCTGAGTTTCTGTGGCAAACTGCGCTTCGTTCCATTCTACATTGAACAAGTTTTGAATTTGCAAGTTCACGCCCCATCTTTCTTTGTTATAATTTAGCAATAAATCATTTACAAAATAAGATTTGGTTTTGATTGTATTATCTTCATTTGCTGGATTTTCTCCCATAAAGCGGTATTGTAAATTGGCTGAAAAACCGTTTAGGAAGTTCCAACCGATTCCTCCAGTGCTCACCCAAATTGGTGCTAGCGGAATGTAGTCTTCGCCCTTAGGATCGTCGATAGAGCGAGCGTGTGCATAGCTCACATCTGCATTAAAGTATAAATTCTCGGTTGGTTGATATCTCACACTCAAATCTGCTCCCAGTCTTCTTGTTTTGCCAGATGGCTCTACCACTGCCTCGTCTCCTACATACACAAACTCTTGTTGCAAATATGTGTACCACAAAGTAGGGGTTATGATCAAGTTTTGCAATGGTCTTAATCTCACTCCAAAATCTGCCCCCAATGAGTATGGTAAAATTTCTTTACCATTTTGAGCAATCACTACTCTAGCATCGTTTGAGTGGAATCCCATGCCTGTTTTTAAGAACCACAACGCATTTGGGCTTAGCTCATAAGACATGTCTAATTTAGGGCTCACTCGAGTAGCTTCTTCTGATTTGTCGATAGGCAATTCTTTGTCTAAATTTCCTAATTCTGGATTTGTTCCTTTCAATAAATTTTGAAGATTGAACATGAAATGATCTACCCTTAAAATTGGATTGATTGTAAATTTTCCTGTTTTGTATCTAAAGCTTGTATAAGCATGCAGATTAGATTCTGTACCTTTAACATCTGATAATCTTCCGAGCAATTCATCTCGCTGAAACACTCTGTTGAGTTGTAATTTCCCAATATTGTCGAATCTAAAGCCTACGCCCGATGTCCATATTGCGTGAGAATTACCAAAATCTAAATTTTTGATGTATTTACTTTCTCCGCCATAGATATTTCTATCATCTGTCTGCTGAATTTCGTCGCCTTTATTTTTGTCTTCTTTATAGAATGTAAAGTTTGAAAACAGATTAAAGGCGTATTTGCTATACCATAAATTACTTTCAAATCTCTCGGTATCGCTCAAGATGTTTTTGTATTGAAGCAAGGCGTTGATTCTCGAAGTGTTCCCTCCCTCGGTAGGGTCTATACTGCCGAATCTACCTATGATTTTCTGCTCCACGGCGCGTGTTGGGATTTGCCCAGACGCGTTCCAATCGGCATTAAATGATGATAATTGTAAATTTACATATTGCTTATTATTAAACCATTGGTTGTATTTCAAGAATAAATTTACTCGGTTAAAGTTTTGTTTCACATCAAAAGGCCCATCGGTATAATTATATTCCGCTGCGGCATAAGCATACTTTCTATCTTGATGATTGTGCAAAAGGTTTAATTGAGTGTAAAGTCTTTTGGTATTAAAGCTTCCGCCTTCAACTTTCACCATGGATTGATCGATTGAGTTTAAAGTCTTAAAATCAACATATCCTGCGGTGTTGAAGTCTCCTCTGTCTACGTAATAACTTCCTTTGCCGAAATCGATGTAATCAATTGTTTCTGGAATCACAAAGTGCAAATCTGCATAACCTTGCCCATGAGCATGAGATACGATGTTCACAGGCATTCCGTCTGCATAAACGGCTACATCTGTCCCGTGGTCGGAGTCAAAACCTCTCAAGAAAAGCTGTTCTGCCTTCCCCCCGCCAGCATGCTGAGCGATGAATAAACCTGGCACTTTTCTAAGTAAATCCTGTGCTGTGTTTACGGGAACTTTGTTTAAATCTATTTTTGTAATGTTTTTGATAAAATCACTACTTGTTACTTTTAAATCATTCAAATGCACCATTTTATTATCATGAATGGTATCATTTTCAAATTTAGCTTGGGTTTCTTGAGCCTTTATGACTGAGTTTAGCCCAATAAGCCCTAAAACGCTTAATAAAATTCTTTTTTTGTTCATTTTTATGTTTTTAGAAATCAAATGTAATTTTTGATAAAACTGGATCTAAATATTTTTTAATGATTAATGTAATCCATGTGCCTGCAACAAATGGGAAGGTGAGCACGCCTCCAAAAATGTCTAGAGCATTGCTCTCGACTAGGGCTATGTCTATAAACCATGTCAATAAAATGGCTACCAAAACCCAGAATCCGTCTATTTTCTTAAATCCTGCAAATACAATGGCTGAAAGCACAACATTGAATCCAAATAATCCCATATGGATTTGCTCCATGCTCTCGCCATAATGGTGCGAAAGTGCCGCCCCCAGCAATGAGGCAAATAAGCCATATAATGCTGCGGCTGGCTTGCTAATGAATACTGCCGCAAAGAATAAAACGCCAGACCAAAAACCTCCTTGAAAAATCACTTCGCCAAATCCATTGATTGATGTGGCAAAATCATCTAAATCATCGATTTTAATATCTGCCGACAAAACATCTGATGGCGGAATGTCTGTAAATCTGTGTAATAAGAAAACTATACACCATGTGATGATGATGAATGGAAGTGTGAAAACAGGAATATTTTTTCTTATAAAAAAATGCTGCACAACGGTAGCCAAGCCTCCTCCCAAAACGACTAAAACCCAAATAATCACCTGAGATTGAAACATAAAAGTCAATGCAACGCCCACCAATGCGGCACTGAACCCATACAATCCCTGATTGATTTCTTCGGCAGGGTACTTTAAAAATCTTGCCACTAAAGTTCCTGCCAAGGTAGCCAAAAGTCCGCCTACGCCCATTTGCCAACTTCCTAAAAATATTCCGATCAAGAATAATAATCCTGTGAGGCTATTTTCTTGCAACATGATTTGCCCTATACCTTTTAAAACTTGAGTAACTAGAGCTTCTTTTTTTAATAAATTCATTTTTTAAATTCTATTTTTTTATAGACCAAAGAATACTACTCCCACACCACAAAGCGTAACCACGGCTCCACTTATTACATTCATGTATTTTTCAAAATTTTGAGATTGAATGAGTGTATAGCCATATCTTCCGAGCATTACCATAAGTAGCATTGTGAGCACAGTGCAGGTAGTGAAACTCACGATTAAAACCACAATTTCTGTAACCGAACGGTTTATCCCTGAATAAAACAACAAAGGAATAAGTGGCTCGCTAGGTCCCATGACAAAAATGGCAAAAAGCACCAATGGCGTAACTTTAATTCTATTTTGTGGCATCACAATTTCGCTATGATTGTGCTCGTAGACATATACATCATCTCCCATTACATCAAAATGCTTGTGTGGCTTGTTTCTCACCACTTGGATTATGGCATACACCAGATAGGCTACTCCAAAAATCAACAAAGCCCAACCAGATACATTTCCTCTTATGTCCTGAAACCAAGAAATCTTGTTAAGCTGCCAACCTAAAAATACGCCCACTAGCCCCAAAAGCACAGAACTCAAAACATGCCCTAAACCGCAAATAATCACGATGAATGTTGTTTTGAACATGCTCCATCTTTTAGATTTAGAAAGCACAATGAATGGCAAATAATGGTCTGGACCCGAGGCGGTGTGCACAAAACTGATTGATATAGATGTAATGGCTAATGCCAATAAAGTAGTATTCATAATTAATTTTTTTCCCAGATTAAATCTTGTATTTCTAAAAAGAAATTATACATAGCTTCTCCTCCTTGCCCCAAGGCTCTGAATACAAAACCGCCTTCTTGCATCGCTGAAATTCCAAATTCTAATAAATTATTATCATTTGCCTTTTCATAAATTTTCTCTACCCATTCAGCAATGTTTTCGTCTTTATCGGTTGAGTAATATACTAGCGTGCCTTGGTGAGTAAATTCCTCCAAAATCCCGATGCTACTGATTGGAATTTGCTGAGGTTTTAAAATCACATTATCCTTCAGCACTAGCTGATCTTGGTATTTAATTTCCATTAAGTTTTGAAAATGCTTGAATTTAAAAAGCTCCCCGTGGTGTTTTCTTCCACAAGTAATGATTTCGCTTAAAATCACACGGCTTTTCTCGCCCATTTTCACGCTTGTTTTGCTTTTAAATGTTGAATTTTCGTGTGGCACAATAGGATGCGGAACATAGGAAAAAAACGACTCATCGCCCACTTCTACCTGCATCGTTTGGCTTGCTTCTCCGTCCATGTTAAATAATCTTTGATAGGACTGAGACTGGATTTGCAAATTGGTTTTGGCGTCTAGATCAATCTTTAAGTCATAATGGTCTCCGCTTAATATTCCTGGCGAAGAGCTCATAATCATGGCATAAAGTTTATTGTCATTTTTTCGCTGCCCCACGGGAACTAACCTAAAAGGACGCGTTAAAAACACATCTTTTAGGTAAGATTTTTCATTTTTAAAGCCTGCTTGTATATGTAGTTTACAATCCATTTATCTCACAAGATTGGGTTCTTCTACTTCTTCTAAGAGTGCATATTTTTTAATCCAACCGATGACTGACTGTAGCCCTTCATCTGTTTTTAAGTTGGTAAACACAAATGGGGCTCCACCACGCATTCTTCTAGCGTCGCGCTCCATTACTTCTAGGCTTGCTCCCACATGTGGCGCCAAATCTATTTTATTGATTACCAACAGGTCTGAACGAGTGATTCCAGGTCCTCCTTTTCTTGGGATTTTTTCGCCCTCTGCCACATCGATGATAAAAATGGTAACATCTGCCAAGTCTGGACTGAAGGTGGCTGATAAGTTATCCCCACCACTTTCAATTAAAATCAATTCTATGTCTGGGAAGCGTTCTACAAGCTCGTCTACTGCCTCTAGGTTCATACTCGCATCTTCGCGGATCGCAGTGTGAGGGCAACCTCCTGTTTCTACTCCTATGATTCTATCTTGTGGCAACAAACTATTTTTTGCCATAAATTCTGCATCTTCTTTGGTATAAATATCATTGGTGATAACGCCAAGATTATAGGTACCATAAAGTTGTCGGCTTAATCTTTCTAGAAGTGCAGTTTTCCCAGAACCTACTGGTCCTGCCACTCCTACTTTTATATATTTTCTTTCTGAATTCATTTTTGGTTGTTTTTTAATTATTTTAATTTTTATGACATATAAAGTCTTGAATATAAACGCTCATGCTGCATGCATCTGATATCAAATGCTGGATTGCATAGCCCGATTTCTTCTTGCATGATTTGGAGCGTTTCCTCTGTTACTTCCTGCAAAATGGGCTGGAGCCTAAAAAGTATATCTTGCCCTTCCAATTGCCCTAGAGGCACCAGTTTCACGGCATTGGTTATCATACCAATGGCTGCGTTGTAATAGAAAGCAAAAAGTGCCTCTCTCAATGGAATTTGCAATAAGTATGAAAAGAGCCCAAATACTACGCTATAATTGGTATCTGCTTTTTTATTTTTCACAGCTTTTTGATACTCATTGATTAATTCAAAACTTTTTTGTCTTATGAAGATTTTTATTACTCTTATCCCTAGTTTTTGACTTGCTTCTCTGATTTCTTTTGGGCATTTTAATGCAGTACATTCTTTGTCTAGTGCCAAAATTTGCGCTAAATCATTGCGACTGGCTGCCTCGTAAGCAAATCTCACAAAGGCACCATCGTTATACTTCATGTTATGTTTAAGCATATTCACCACAAAGGTCTCTGCAGATTGCGCATCTTTCACTATTTTTTTCTGAACATAGGTCTCTAGCCCATTTGAATGGGTATAGCCCCCGATGGGTAAAGTGGGATCTGATAAGTGTAATAAACTTCCTAAAAAAGATGTTTGCATAAATTACTCTTTTGTTGAAGCTAGATTTAAAATTTTGGTAAAAAGGGAAGTGCCAGAACTTGCATGTGAATGTGGCTCCACATTAGACTTTAATAAGTTTAGCAATCTTTCCTCTCTTTTTTCAGGATTGTATCCACTGGCTTCTAGCCACCTAAACATAGGATGCTCATAAGGCATCAATACCTCATCATTCTGAATGAATAGTGGCATATGCTTATTTCCTATTTCATAACACACCGTTCCCATTTCTAGGAGAGATTTAGGGGATATTACAATAGCTTCGCAAGGCAGAATATTTACAACGATTAGTTTATTTTCATCTTCAAATAAAATATCGTGGTGATAAAGTCGTTGCCCTTCTTTTAAAAATTTAATGGCAACCTCCTCCCCTGCTCGTGTTCTTTTTCTTTGAATTTTCTTTGTGGCTTCAAACCATTCCAAATCCAAATAATCTACTTGTTTACTTACTGATGAAGGGTTTTCTAATTTCCCGATTGCCTGCGTGATTATCATTTTCTAATTTTAAAAGTTTTTGAAATCCCTGTTCCGAATGTAGCTCCACTTAGTCCTGCTACATAGTCATGGCTCCAGCCTGCATCTCTCTTGGTAGAAAGCATAGATAATTCTCCAAATTTGAATTTTAATGCCCATCCATTTCCTAAGAAAACGCCTAACATTGGATAAGCTCTTAGTCGGTATCCATCATATTTTTCATTATTTTGTTCGCCCCACACATAGTGTGCATCAAACTGAGCGATTAGCCCAAAATATTTGCCTAACATAACAGAAGGGCTATACCAAATCCCTACTTCGCTTTGTCTAAAATTTACATTGCTGTCTGCTTTTTGCTGAGCAAATGCAAAGTTTACCCCAATCAAATCATTGTTATTGATAAAGTACCCTACTCCCAAAGGAATGCTCGCATTTGGGCTTGTTCCAAATTCGCTAGCACTGCCCGCAGGCGTTACATTCTTAGAGTAATCTAATGAACCATAAACTAGTATATTTCCTTTTGGTCCTGCTTCATCTTTTCCTATTCTCTGCCCAAATGACTGAGCCATAAGGCTAGCACTTGCAGCTAAGATTAATAATGTGTTTAATAATATTTTCATCATTTTGGTTTGTTTTTTTAATAGACTTAAGGCTTATAATAACAAGCCTTAAGTCTTGAAAATTCTACTAGAATAAATAGTATAATTGAGCTAATGGTAACTCTTCCGCTGGCTGGCATGTGATATGCTCTCCATCTACGCTTACTTTGTAGTTTTCTGGATTCACATCAATCACAGGTGTTTTATCGTTATGGATTAAATCCGCTTTTGAAATTGAACGGCAATTGCTTACTGGTAACACTAATTTTTGTAAACCATAAGATGCAATATTTCCGTTTTCAATAGAAGCTTTTGAAACGAATGTAGCACAGGTTCCGAATTTTGCTTTTCCATCGGCTCCAAACATGTTTCTATAAATGATTGGTTGTGGAGTTGGGATAGAAGCATTTGGATCTCCCATTTTGCTAGCAATTACGAATCCTCCTTTTACAATCATTTCTGGTTTCACTCCAAATAAGGCTGGTTTCCAGATTACTAAATCGGCAATTTTACCAACCTCAATAGAACCTACATAATTTGAGATTCCGTGTGCTATTGCTGGGTTGATTGTATATTTTGCCACATATCTTTTTGCACGGAAGTTATCATTTTGGTTCTTTTCATCTTCTTCAAGATAACCTCTCTGATCTCTCATTTTGCTAGCAGTTTGCCATGTTCTAGTAACTACTTCTCCTGGACGCCCCATAGCTTGAGAGTCTGAACTCATGATACTAAACACCCCCATGTCGTGTAAAATATCCTCTGCTGCAATGGTTTCTGGTCTAATTCTAGAATCTGCAAAAGCCACATCTTCTGGAATATCTTTGCTCAAGTGGTGGCACACCATAAGCATGTCTAAATGCTCATCGATTGTGTTTACAGTATAAGGTCTTGTAGGGTTTGTAGATGCTGGCAATACATTTGGATACATCGCTGCTTTGATGATGTCTGGCGCGTGTCCTCCTCCTGCACCTTCGGTGTGGAATGTATGGATCACTCTACCATTGATTGCCGCCATGGTATCTTCCAAGAAACCTGCCTCGTTCAAAGTATCGGTGTGGATTGCTACTTGCACATCATACTCATCTGCTACCTTCAAAGCAGCATCGATAGTGGCTGGTGTAGCTCCCCAATCTTCGTGAATTTTCACCCCCAAGACACCTGCTTCGATTTGCTCAATGAGCGGCTGAGTGGCAGAACAGTTTCCTTTTCCAAACAATCCAATGTTCATAGGATATTCCTCACAAGCCTCTAGCATTTTTCTAATATTAAATGCCCCTGGTGTGCAAGTGGTAGCATTGGTTCCATCGTTTGGACCAGTTCCCCCACCTATCATGGTTGTGATTCCGCTGTATAAAGCAGTTTCAATCTGTTGAGGACAAATAAAGTGAATATGGGTATCGATTCCGCCCGCTGTTACGATGTAGCCATTTCCTCCGTGTACTTCGGTAGATGCCCCGATAACCATTCCTGGCGTTACGCCATCCATTGTATCTGGATTTCCTGCCTTACCAATTCCTACAATTTTCCCATCTTTTATCCCGATATCTGCTTTTACGATTCCCCAGTGGTCTAGGATTGTAGCTCCTGTAATACATAAATCTAGAACGCCGTCTGATCTTTTTGCATTCACATTTTGCCCCATTCCATCACGCACTGTTTTTCCTCCACCAAAGATGGCTTCGTCTCCGTAATGAACATAGTCTTTCTCTATTTCTATAATGATGTTGGTGTCTCCCAATCGAATTTTATCTCCAGCAGTAGGCCCAAGAATATTAGCATACTGTCTTCTATCTACTTTTAAACTCATTTTTTAAGATTTTCAAATTTTAAACTTTCTACTTTATTCAAACTTTCGTTTTTAGTGGCTTCTGAAACTACTGAACCATTTACTAAATTATTGAACCCTACCACGCGTTTTCTTCCGCCTAGCTCAACAAGTTCTACTTCTTTTTCTTCTCCTGGCTCAAATCTCACCGCGGTGCTAGCCACGATGTTCAATCGCATACCGAAAGCCTCTTCTCGGTTGAATTTCATTGCCTTGTTTACTTCAAAAAAGTGAAAGTGGGAACCTACTTGTATAGGTCTATCTCCTGTATTTATAACTTTTATTTTGGTGGTTCTTCTGCCTTCGTTGCAGATGATTTCACCTTCTTTTACAAAAATTTCTCCTGGTATCATTTTTTAATTTTCTTTTGATTAACGAATTGGATTGTGCACGGTTACAAGTTTAGTCCCATCTGGAAAAGTTGCCTCTATCTGTACCTCGTGTACCATTTCTGGAACTCCTGGCATCACATCCTCTCGTGTGAGCACTTGCGCTCCTGCTTGCATAAGTTCTGCTACAGACTTCCCGTCGCGAGCGCCTTCTAGTAAAAAACTACTGATTAATGCTATAGACTCAGGATAGTTTAGTTTCACCCCTCTGTCTTTTCTTTTTTGAGCCAATTCTCCTGCAAAGTGCAGCATTAGCTTCTCTTTTTCTCTTGGTGTTAAATGCATATTTGTATGATTTAGTTTTGATTTTTTATTCTTTTTTTCGGACATAGCCACGCCTTCCCTAGATGAAAAAATCATTTTTTTTCGTCTAGAAAATGGCATATAAAACCATTAGCTAAATCATAGATTTTAGCCTAAGTGAAATAAGAAAATTTAGGGTACAACTATTCTTTGCTAATGATTTTAAAAAATTAGCACGAGTATAGTCGAATAGAATGGAATAAAATATACACAGGTGTGTATGATAAGAGCTCTAAGTGCTGGCTCTTTACAAAAGGGTTTGAAGAACTCCCTTTATTTAATAACTGAAATAAGTAGAACTGCGCTAAAAACTGAGGGCAAAAATCTTCTTGCGCTAGCTCCTGCTGCTCTAGTTCTTGCTCATCTGTTTCAGATGCGTTTAGCAATACCGCTGTTCTGCTATTTGCAATATTAGTTTTTAAAGAATTTCTATGATGAAAAACTGTGGAGTGCGTACTTTCTCCTGCTAAGAGACTCGCGCCTCTCACAAAAGCGGTAGATGATAGAAGCATCATCATACTCATTAAAATACACAATATCTTTTTCATCTTTTAATTAAAATACTTGGCAAAAGTAATTAATCTCATAAATAATGATTATTGAAAATAATTTTTATACTATCGAAAATCGTGATTAATTTTTCGTTTTGTTTTAAAGCCTGCCGCTTGCCCAAATGCTCAAAAAACACAAGAAAAATATTGAAAATAAGATTTTTAACAATCAAAAATACATGAAAAACGCTTATTTTTTAATTAACAATTGACATTCTCACTAAATCAAAAAAGGGGAATATTATCATTTTTTTGAACAAAAAAAAGACTACCTCCATAAGGAGATAGCCTTTTCTCATCAATCAAAATTTACCTTTCAAACTGAACATTTGGAAGCAGTTTAGGTCTTTCTGGTTCATTTGCTACTTTCCAGCTGGTTCTATAGATCCACTCGGTCATTTTATGCAGCTTTTTAAAGTTTATATTCTCCGACTCATCTTGTGGCTGGTGGTACTGATGGTGCAACACACTAGTAAAAAACACCGCAGGAATGCCCAACTTGGCATACGGGACATGGTCGCTACGGAAATAGAAATACTCTGGGTGCTCTGGCAAGTCCCAATCTTTCAAATATTTGAATTTGGTACTTTCGTCATTTGCTTCTTTAGCCCATTTCACCAAATCATCTGAATTTTTGTGAGGTGCCTCTCCGCCTAAAAGGGCTGCTTCATCGATTTTGTTTCTACCTATCATATCACCATTTAGCACTGCTACGATGTTTTCTCTTGGCACAACGGGGTGTGCTGAGTGCCATCTAGAGCCTAATAGCCCTCTTTCTTCGGCTCCATGAAAAACAAATAAGATGCTTCGCTTTCCTGGTTGTTTTTTATACGCTCTCGCTATTGCCAACATTGCTACGCAGGTAGAGGCATTGTCGTCTGCACCATTGTAAATGGTATCGTTTTTCACAGGATGGCGAATCCCATCATGATCTTGGTGCCCACTTAGCAATACATATTCATTTTTAAGCTTAGGATCTGTGCCTTCAATTTTCCCGATAATGTTCACAGATGGGTATTTGTAGCTTTCTGTGATGATGTTATACGAAATATGTGGATTGTTTTTTACCCAATCGGTGTGATTTCTATGTATCCAGAAAACGGGAATACCGTTTACTACCTTTTCTCTTAGTCCTTCTACACCATAGAGTCCTCTCGTCATTTGAGGTAGGACTTCTGCCCAGCTTTTTTCTGAAATATCATCTGTGATAAAAATGATTCCCTTTGCTCCTAGTTTTTCTGCAATGGCATAATATTTTTTACGAATGAAGCCTGGGTATCTTCGTTCAAAAAGTGTCATATTTTTGGCAATATCTTTTTCCGATGCGTTTATTGCCAAAACTTTTCCTTTTAAATCAAATTTAGTAAGCTCCTCTGGCTCGCTCTGTCCTGCATATACAATTTGCCCATCAAAATTGGCATTCACTACATCTGCCACGAGGATATCTTTCCAGATTTTAAGCTCATTGTTATTTATTTTTATAAAACTTTGTGGCGCGATCTGGTGGCGATACATATCAAAAAACTGAAAGAATGTCCCGTTTTCTCCTGCGGGTTGCATACCTGCTGCTTTTGCCTTGTCTGCCAGCCACATCGATACCTTTAGCTCATCTAAGGTTCCTGCCTCGCGCCCCCAAAACTCATCTGCCGCGAGCTGATACATGTCTGTTTTAAGGTCTTTTTCTTTGATGGCAGAAACGAGTGGCTGAGGGTATTGCTGAGCCATCAAAGAGGTGGTAGCCAAAATGATTGTAAAAAATTTTAATTTGATTTTTTTCATGTTTTTTTATTATTTAAACTTTTTCTTGTTTTCTAAGTTAAATTAAACTCATTGTGCTTTTAAAAACTAACGAAATATTGCCCTCGAAAAAAACACCTGTGTTTTTTAAAAAGACACGCGTGTTTTTTGGAAAAATGTAGTGTGTTTTTGGGCAAGCCATGAGCATTCGTTTGCGAAAGATAAAAAAAGGAACTTTAAAACCTTCTATTTTAGCCCAATTTTAAAAATACAGCATGAGTTAAAAACAAATCTTTTCCGCCTCAAGAGGCAGAAAAGATTTGGGATAAATTTAGCTTAATATTTATTTTGAACAATTGCTGGGTTATTACTTATTTCAAAATCTGGGATTTGGAATAAGAATTTAGGGCTATCTGCGGGTAGATTAAATTTACCAAAGGTGTGATTAGAATCTGGATAATCTCTCACTAGGGCTAAATGATTTCTTTTCAAATCAAACCAAGCGTATCCTTCGCCCCACAATTCTATGCGCTTTTGTAGCAAAATTTCATCTATTAAATTTTGCCCTGATTGGGTTGATAATTGATAAGCTGTATCTCTTTTGCTCACTAGCTCGAACAACACAGCTCTGGCTTCTGCCTCTCTGCCCAATCTAGCAAGGGCTTCTGCCTCTATAAAGTAAAGCAATGAAGCTCGAATGTAAAGCAAATCTCCTTGGAAAAGTGTTGGATCTTTAAATTTAAGATTGGCATAAGGCGGAATGTTTTTCTTTAATTTTCCTGCCGCGGCATAATAGTAATCAATGGTTGAATCTCCGTTAAACACTTCTTTGCGGTAATCTGTTTCCTTTATAGCATCATACAATCTTTTATCTATACTTTTATAAATTCTGGCGGCTCCGGCATAACCTTCGTTGGTACTATCGAACTGAGAAAATAGTGTTGCATAATAGTTTCGCCCAGAGATGGTGCTAGAATTAGAATCAAATCCCCAGATGGTTTCTGGATTATTGATGTCTGAAAATCCTGTGCTTGTATATAGCTCTTTTCCTGCTAGCGATAGCCCCTCTTTTGCCTGGTGTGCATATTCTGCTGCCTTGGCAAAATCACCTGTTTCTAGATAAATGTCTGCTGCAATTGCTTTTGCCGCTCGCTGGTCTATCTGAACTTTGGAAGGAGCCTTGTAGCCGTCTAGTTTTTCAATGGCAGTTTCTATATCCGAGAGAATGCGGGTATATAAATCTTTGAGCGTAGCTCTAGGCAATCCTTTGGACTGATCTTCTGTGGTATATACCGCTGGTACCGAAAGGGTGTTTTCGTTCCCTACATAAGTCTTGCTATAAAATCTAGACAAGAAGAAGTAAGAATAAGCACGCAAAGCTAATAGCTGCCCATATGCAAATTTATTTTCTTCGTTTATCCCTGTCTTTTCAATGGATTCCACAAGTCCGTTGATAACAAATATTTTGGAGTATAATGTGCGCCACACCAAACTCGATGCATAGCCTGAGGATACCTCTCCCGTGTAATCGTAATAAAAGCCTAAGTGCTGCTGCTTTACTTGGATTACATCGTTTGACAAAAGATCGGCTCCCACTTTTAGAGAATACAGTCCAAAATCTGAGTGTGAACTTGTTCCTGCCGATCCTGTTATGGCTAGATCATAGTATAAGCCGTTTACTGCTTTGTCTAGTGCAGTAGGGTCTTGTGAAATTTGTTCTTTACTCACATTACCTTGTGGTTCAAGGTCTAATTCTGATGAGCAAGAAGCTAAAGCTATTGCAAATCCTATTAAAAATCCTTTATATATCTTTTTTTTCATTTTGTTTTAATTTTAAAATTTAACATTTAGTCCTAGAGAAACGGTTGCTAAAACTGAATAATCATGGGAACTCGGGATACCGTTAAGGCTTAATCTTGGGTCGTATCCTTTTCTTTTCGACCATAAATACAAGTTGCTACCAGAGGCGTAAACAGAAAGCTCATTTAATTTCAATGATTTTGAAACCACGCTTGGCAAGGTATAGCGTAAGGATACATTTTGTAAACTAACATAGTCTGATTTTATTAAGAATAAATCGGAATCACTATTTTGAGTTGTCTTATAGTTATCTATCCTTGGCAAAGCGGCATTGGTGTTTTCTGGCGTCCAAGAATTATACACCACATCTGTGTGATAGTTTGACCCGTAGTTGTTTGAGTGTAAAAGTGCTTGGTAGGTTTCATCGAAGCCCCAACCGCCAAACTGGTATGCAAAGTTTAATGAAAGGGCAAATCGTCCTATATTTAAATCTGTACCAAATCCTCCGTACACTTTTGGAATGGCTGATTTTCCAATAAATACTTGTTTTGCTTTGCTGTAATCATTTGTTTTGGTAGTACGGCTTTCATCTACATACCATAGAGCATCTCCGTTGCTAGGGTCTACGCCTGCAAATTGTCTTAAATAATAATTATAACGATCATAGCCTTCTTTTAGGCGGAAGTATCCTCCACTTGAAATACCTGTTTTTCTTTGTGCTTCTGGCAAGCTAATAATTTTGTTTTTATAATGTGTAGCATTTAAGTTTACAGACCAGCTCACTTTATCATTTTTTACGATAAAGGCATCGGTAGAAAATTGAACTCCTTTGTTTTCTAAATCTCCAATATTTGCAAGTTTTTGATATCTACCTACATTTGACACAGGCAAATCTTGCTTATAAATCATGTCTGCCACACTTCTTTTGAAATACTCTAGCGAGAACGAAAATCTACCATTAAAGAGTGTAGACTCTATTCCTGCATTAAAGTTTTTAGAGGTTTCCCATCGCAAATCTCTGTTTCCTAAGCTAGAGAATGTTACAATCGGAGTGTCGTTTCCTAAGTTATCTATCTTATACAAATCTAAGTAAGGCTGATAAGATCTATACCCTCTTCCATCTAGCAAATAATCATTTCCTTGCTCTCCATAAGAAACTTTTAAACGAAGTGAATTGATGAAATTAACATTTCTTAAAAAATCTTCTTTTTTCACATTCCAAGCTGCACCTAGACCATAGAATGTCCCCCAGCGGCTTTCTGGTGCAAATACCGAAGAGGCATCTCTACGAATATTGGCATTGAAATAGTATTTCCCTGCATAATTATACAACAATCTCGACAAATACCCTTCTGTAGCATAATCATATTGAGAGCCTGAAACATTCCCAATTTTCACGGCATTATTAAATACCAATAAATCTTCTATTAGCAATTCTTGTTTAGAGGCATCAAACTCATTTCCTTGCTCCTTGTTATACTCGTGCCCTAGGAGAATTTCAAAAGAGTGCTCTTTCCATTTCTTAGAATAAGTGAGGAGTTGCTGTTGATTTAAGTTATACTCTAATATAGATGATCTGTATAAACTCCCTCCAGAAGAGCTAGAAGTACCCCCTATTTTATTTCCAAAACCTAAACCTCTCTGATTGGCTACACTCCCCCCAAAATTATAAGTAAATTCAAAATCTTTCAAGAAACGATACTTGGCAGAAAGGTTCGAGAAAATTCTATGATAAATCTCGTTATCTTTGTTATAAATACGGTTTCCAATAGGATTCTCAAACACGGCATAGGAACGAGCCCAGCTATTAGGTCCCTCACCTCCACCATAATCATAGCGCACCTCTCCATTAGGGCGATATACTAGATTAAAGTTGTCATCTCTTAAATACACTGGATAAAACGGTGCTATGTTTCTAGCAAAGGCAAAGGGATTGGAAAAACCATAAGACGAACCATTATCCTGCGAAGTATAAGTATAATAAAGGTTTGAGGTTAAATTCAAATTATCGGTTAATTTATAATCTAAATTGTTTCTGATTCCGAATCTTTCAAATCCAGAATTAATTAAATATCCTTTATCATTTAAATAATTGATTGAGGTATAAGTAGACACTTTCTCGCCCTTGCCTGAAACATTTAAATTAATTTCGTTGCGAGAGGCTGGACGGAACATCTCTCTCCAATCATCTTGATAACGCAACTTTGCATTTTGATTAAAGTTCCCATTGCTATCAAATAAATTATCAAACGGCACATCATACGCATTATAGACCAAGGTGTTTTTCAAATTATTGATAGCCCAATCGTGCGCTTGTGCTTCGGATTTTCCAGCGGCAATCTGCCCTACTCGCACTCGTTGATAGTAGGCTGAATAGTAATCCTTAGCCGTAGTAAGCACATCATAATCAGCAACGGCTCTAAAGTTTACCCCAGTCTTTACATCTAATTCTACATTCACTCCATTTTTAGCTGCTCTTTTGGTAGTTACGAGAATCACACCATTAGCTCCACGTGCTCCATACAAGGCGTTTGAAGAAGCATCTTGCAGAAACGAAATATTGGCAATATCCGAAGCGGCGATACTATTTAAAGAACCAGAATAAGGCACGCCATCTAAAACAATGAGTGGTGAGCTTGAGGCATTAATCGACCCGATTCCTCTAAGTCTTATCGTAGCTCCAGAACCTGGCTGACCATTGCTATAAACCTGCACGCCAGCCACTTTACCACTCAATCCCTGCACTACATTTCCGTTTTGCAATTCCGATATTTTATCAGAATTAAGCGTTTGCACAGCACCTGTAATTTCATCTTTTTTCTGTTTTCCAAAAGCCACAGCCACCACTTCATTCAGCTGAACGCTTTCTTCTTCAAGCGTAATATCTAGGTTGAGTGTTTTTTGATTTTTAAAATCTACTTTCTCTGTTACAGTTTGATACCCAATACGCTTAAACTCCAGCACATCACCCTCTTTTGCCTCTATGCTGTAATGCCCTTCTGCATTAGTTGTTGTTCCTTTTGTTGTTTTATTTATAAGCACATTCACGCCAGCAATTGGTTGGTAGTACTTATCTGTCACAGTTCCTTCTATTTTCTTTTGTGCAAATATCACCGCACTTATGAAAAATATGTATATAAATATTTTTAATTTCATTTGTTTTTATTTGATTGATTTTAATTGATAATAATTGCCCTGATTGCAATGTAATAAACTCTCGTTGTGCTCCTTATACAGATTGCATATACCATACATTCGTTCAAGATTTAGCACCTTTTCAATAAAGAAAATTTTAAATTTTTTGTAAATGCTAACTTTCATTTTTTTTTCAGTGTTTAGCAATTGTCTAATCTTAGACAATCTTATTGTTTTTAATTAAGTTTTTTTAGCGAATACAACCCGAAAAGAAATAGAGTTTTGCCACTGAAATTATCGGTTTTTAGATAATTTTAAAATTTAGTTCATGAATTCTGAAACATTTTTTATACTAGAAAAACACAAACTTGTCAGAAAAAAAATCGAAAACAATATTAAGAATAGTAATTAAAGAAATTTTATTTCTAATTTTTCTTTAATCTAAACTTTGATTTTCCCTCTACTTGCAAAAGAATATCATTGTATTTCTTTCTCAAGTAAAAAAGCAAAACTCTAAATATTAAATTTATTAAAGTGATTTTGGGTCGTGTAATCTGAGTTTAGAAAGACATAAAACACATTCGCATGACTTCCATAGACATACAAGGAACTTGTACTGCTCTGAAAATCATCGAAGTAGGTGCAACAAATGCACTTGCAATATGTGTTTTATTTTTACTCATTACCCTATTGAGATTTGATAACATTGCAAAGTTAATCTTTTTTTCTAAACTACAAATATTTTTTATCGTTTTTTTACACTTTCACAAAAAAAGAATTTTAATTTGCTATAAAACAGAATTTTAAAAACCTGTTTTTTCAAACAAAAAAGAGAGCCTATTCAAGCTCTCTTTTTATTTTTAATTAAATGCGAATTACAGAATAAATTCGTTTAATTTCTTTTTAATGATATCTAGACTTAAATTATGAATACTTCCTTCATGGCTAGTTTTAAACTCTTTGTGTGGCTGGTAGCTGCCATCTTCCACAGAAAGCCCTACATTTTTGTACGCATCTCTAAAAGGTGTCCCCGTTTGAATCATGTGGTTGATGTTTTCTACGGTGTAAATGCTGTCGTATTTTTCCTGTTCCATGAATCCATCTTTGATTTCCAATTGCGGAAGTGCAAAAATCAAAATATCCAAGATATTGTGGAACTGCATCATTGGTTCCATCAAGATTTCTTTTAAAATTTGGAAATCGCGGTGATATCCACTTGGCAAGTTATTGATTGTAAGCATCACATCGGTTGGCAAAGCTTGGATTCTATTGCAATGTGCACGCGTAAGCTCAAACACATCTGGATTCTTTTTGTGTGGCATGATAGAAGAACCAGTTGTCATTTCGTTTGGCAATTTCACAAATCCCATATCTTGCGAGTTGTACATTACCAAATCATACGAAAGTTTTGACAAAGTTCCGCAAAGCATCGCAAGGGCAAAAGCTACTGCTTTTTCTGTTTTTCCGCGAAGCATTTGCGCCCCTACAGATGAAACCGCCATGTAATTAAAGCCCATTTCTTCGGTAGTTTGCGCGCGGTTGATTGGGAAACTTGTTCCAAATCCAGCACCAGAACCCAGTGGGTTTTGGTCTGCCACATGATGTGCCGCTCTCACAAAAGCTAAATCCGATAATAAATTTTCTGCATACGCAGAAAACCACATTCCAAAACTGCTTGGCATCGCTGCTTGGAAGTGTGTGTAGCCTGGCAACAAATCATTTTTGTGCTCTTCGGCTTTTTCGAGCATAATCTCGATTAATTTTTTCACTTTTTCGGTGATTTCTTTCAAGTATTCTTTGTGGAATAATTGAATCGCCACCAAAACTTGGTCGTTGCGCGAGCGTGCGGTGTGAATTTTCTTTCCCGCATCACCACATTTTTTAATCAATTCGGCTTCGATTTTTGAGTGCATATCCTCAAAATTCTCATCGATTACGAATTTCCCCTCGGCTTCTTCTTTCAACAACTCGTCGAGAGCTTTTTGCAAGGCTTGGTTTTCTTCATCGCTCAACAGCCCTACTTTTGCAAGCATATTAGCCTGAGCTTTAGAGGCTAGCATGTCGTATTTTGCCAATACTAAATCTAGCTCTCGGTCTTTTCCTACGGTAAAGTTTTCGATTTGTTTGTCAACGGAGAATCCCTTGTCCCAAAGTTTCATAAATGTATATTTTTTAGAAGTTTGCCAAATATAATGACTTTTGGCAGCTTTTTAAAATTTTCTTTTCAACGGGTTGTTAATTCTTACCAAGACTATTGGGTGCTTTTATTTCGATTATAATTGATTATTAATTTAATGGTAGAAATAACTGCCCCCATAATTAAAAACCACATAAATAAATTACCGCCCACAAACGGACTAATTGTAAAAAAATTTGTCATAGAAAGCAGACTTAAAGCAACACAGAAAATGCACGCAATCGTAAAGATAACAACTTGACTAAAAGTAGAATTTTGAAACCAATTCGATTTTTTCATATTTTTTTATTTTAGATTAATATTTAATTAGCAACCTTCCAAATATAATGATTTTTAGCATATTTTTCAATTTTCCTTTATGGTGGTAATGTTAATCTTTATTTTTTGAGAATAAAAAAAAGCCACGAATAATCTCGTGGCTTTCAAATCATTAAGCTGGTTTTGTAGGTCGCACCTCGATTTTACTTGGAAGCGTTCTTGGATTCATTTGCAATAAATCCCAAACGATTTGCCCGATGTCTTCTGGCTGAATTTTCCAAGCATCAGACTCACTCAGTGTATGGTGGTTAAATTCCGTTGCCACAGAACCTGGCATGATGGTGCTTACCTTAATATCATATTTTCTTAAATCCAACATAGCTGCCTGCGTAAACCCTACAACACCAAATTTACTTGCATTGTACCCAGAAGCGGTCGCAAAAAAGTTGGTTCCTGCCAAACTTGCCAAACTGATGTAATATCCCTTTGATTTTTTAAGTGCTTCTACACTCGCTTTTAGGGTATGAAAAGCTCCGTTCAAATTGGTATTAATCATTTGGTGCCATTGGTCTGGCGTTAGCTCATCTACGGGAGCAAAGTGCCCTACGCCAGCATTTGCCAACACAACATCTAACTGACCAAATTTAGCTAAAACCTCTTTTACGGCATTTTCTTCATTTTCTAATGACGAAACATCTGAGCTTAAACCCAAAACACGAGATTCGTCTGAGCTTAACTTTTTGGCTGTAGCTTGCGCATCTTCCAATTTTCTACCTGAAATTGCTACACGCATTCCATTATCTACTAATAATTTAGCCACACCAAATCCGATTCCTTTGGTTCCGCCTGTGATATAGGCTACTTTATCTTTCATTTGCATATTTAAAAATATATTATAATTTCAAGATTAAATGCTGCAAAGATTGTTCCGTATCTGTCGCGTTCTATTTCTATTTAGACAAAATCCATATTTTGATGGTTTTTCAAAATACTTGGGCTAAAGTAAACCGCTTTTCTAATTGATTAGTAAATTGCTAAAAATTACATAAAAACAAACAATGAAAGTCGCATTATTCATACCTTGCTATATAGATGCGGTGTACCCCGAAGTGGGCATCGCAACGCTTGAGCTTTTAGAAAAACTAGGTGTAGAAGTAGAATACCCGCTCAACCAAACTTGCTGTGGACAACCCATGGGCAACGAGGGCGAAAGTGCCAAAAAAACGGAAGAAAATTTCTGTAAAAACTTTGCAGGCTACGACACGATTGTGTGCCCTGCGGGGAGCTGCGTGAAACATGTGCGGGAGCATATGCATTCGGTGGAGCAAACGCCCGAGGTAAAGAAAATCAGACAAAACACCTACGAATTGGTGGAATTCATTCACGATGTATTGGGGATTAAAGATTTTTCTTCGGTTTCGTTCCCGCATACGATTGCAATTCACAATTCGTGCAGTGCCATTCGTGGGCTGCATTTGACCTCTCGCTCTGAATGGCAAGAGCCTCGTTTCAACAAAACAGAAACTTTACTTTCTGGCGTAAAAGACATTAATATTATTCATATCGATCGCCCCGATGAATGTTGTGGCTTCGGGGGGACTTTCTGTGCGACAGATCCCACTGTTTCTGCCAAAATGGGGAGCGACAAAATTGCAGATTACACTCGCCACAATGTGGAATATGTGGTATCTCCCGATATGTCTTGCATGATGCACCAGAGTGGTATTGCGAGTCGAGAAAAATCTGAATTAAAGTTTATACACATCGCTCAAGTTTTAAACGAAGGTCCTTTTTAAAAAAATTAGAAATTATGAGCCAAGAAAAAGTAGATATTGTAAAGAATTCCGCCGAATTCATCAATCAAGATAATATTCACGAGCCTATGCACGACCGTGTACTCTGGGCATCTCGCATGAAACGCGACAAAGTGGCAAGCGAAATCCCTGAATGGGAACAATTACGAGATTTGGCTTCGCAAATCAAAGAGCACACGCTTTCTCATCTCGACCAGTATGTGCTACAATTTGCAGAAAATGCCGAGAAAAAAGGTATTATTGTTCATTGGGCTAAAGATGGCGAAGAGCATAACCAAATCGTTTTAGATATTATTCAAAAAAATAATCGTTCGCGATTGATTAAAAGTAAATCGATGTTGCAGGAAGAATGTGGTATGACGCCTTTTCTGGAACAACACGGCATAGAAGTCGTAGAGTCCGACCTTGGCGAACGAATTCAGCAACTTTCGCACGAGCGACCAAGCCATATCGTGGTACCTGCTGTACACAAAACGGTGGAAGATGTGTCTAAACTTTTTGCCAAAACCATAGGAACGGATCCCAATAACAATGACGCTGTGAAACTCACCGAGGCAATGCGCCAAAATGCACGACCTAAATTTTTAAAAGCCGATGTCGGAATGACGGGTGCCAATTTTGCCATTGCCGAAACGGGAACTTTTGTGGTCTGCACCAACGAAGGAAACGCAGACCTCACCGCTAGTTTGCCGAATTTGCACATCGCAAGTATTGGGATAGAGAAAATCATTCCTCGCGTAGAAGACATGGGCGTATTCATTCGTTTGCTCTCTCGCAGTGCCTTGGGAACACCCGCCACGCAATACACTTCGCATTTTTCAGCCCCGAGAGATGGTGCCGAAATGCACATCGTGCTGGTAGATAACGGGCGTTCAAAAAGATTAGGAAACGATGACTTCTGGGAGGCATTAAAATGCATTCGCTGTGGTGCTTGCATGAACACTTGCCCTGTATATCGCCGAAGTGGTGGGCTATCTTATGGAGCCACTTACTCGGGACCGATAGGTATTATCCTCGACCCGAGCTATGACGAAGCTAAATATTCTGAATTGCCTTTCCACTCATCGCTTTGTGGCTCTTGTACCGAAGTTTGCCCTGTGCATATCAATATCTCCGACCAAATTATGAAATGGCGCGAAATCATGATGGAGCACAAACAAACGCCTTTTATTCGCAGAAAAATGTTCGAAGCCGCAGATGAAATTTTGGGCAGCCCTACTCTATTTAGAATGGCAGAAAAAATGGGACATTATGGCGAAAAATTTACGCCAAACGCTTTGATCTATTTGAAAGCCAACGGCTATGGACAATTTCACGATATGCCTAAAGTGAAGAAAGAAACCTTTAGAGATTGGTATTTGAAAAATAGAAAAGAGAAGTAATTATAAATTATAATAGACCTATTTTTTATTTAATAAATATTAATTTTCTGAATTAATTAAATATTTCAATTTAAACATATATCACCACCATGACAACCAAAGAAAAAATATTAAACGACATAAGACAAAATCTCCCTAAAAGAGAGAAAGTAGCGCATCCTGAAATTCCTACTTTTGAAAAAGAAGGTGTAGACTTGCTTGCAAATTTTAAAAAGAATCTAGAAATCGCTGCGGGAAAATGGCACGAAGTCAATTCGATAGAAGAGGCACAAGAAATCGTGAAAAAAGAATTTCCAGACGCAAAAGTAATTTGCTCGGTGACCGATGAATGGCAGGGCAATAAGCCCGTGGGCAGTATCGACCACCCGCAAGATTTAGCCGATGTAGATTTAGGCATTATTCGAGCTGAGTTTGGCGTGGCAGAAATGGGTATGGTTTGGCTCACGGAGAAAGATTTAAAAGTGAATGCCATTGGATTTTTATCTCAGCATTTAATCATCTTGCTCGATCCAAACAAGCTCACAGAAAACATGCACACTGCCTACCATAAACTGGATTTAATGGGCATTAAATACGGAAACTTTATGATGGGGCCTTCTGCTACCGCCGACATTGAGGCAACCTTGGTACACGGAGCACAAGGAGCACGAAGCCTCACCGTTTTCTTTTTACCCGAGGCTTAAAATCACAAAAAAACGCAAGAAATATGAATTCTTGCGTTTTTTATACTTTTAAAAAAATGCTTTAAAATAGCAATTTATATAAATCCCCAATATTGCCGAGCATTTCTACTCTAATGTTGAAATTTGAGGTATTGACTTTATTGTATTTAGAAATAAAAATCACATCATACCCTAATTTTTCGGCTTCGGAAATACGCTGCTCCACACGACTAACGGGTCTAATTTCCCCACTCAGCCCTACCTCTGCGGCAAAACAACAATTATCTGGCAAAGTTTCGTTTTCATAAGACGATAAAATCGCACAAACCACTGCTAAATCTATCGCAGGATCATCTACACGGATTCCGCCCGTGATGTTCAAAAATACATCTTTGACCCCCAATTGAAAGCCTGCTCTTTTTTCTAGCACCGCCAAAAGCATATTAAGTCTTTTAATATCATAGCCCGTGGTGGAGCGTTGTGGCGTTCCATATACCGCCGTGCTCACCAAGGCTTGAATCTCAATTAACATCGGTCGGATCCCCTCCATGGTAGATGCCACGGCATTTCCACTGAGCGGTTGGTCTTTTGCCGAAATCAAAACTTCGCTCGGGTTGCTCACCTCTCGCAATCCCACACCTTGCATTTCATAGATTCCTAATTCTGCCGTAGAGCCAAATCGGTTTTTCTGCGCACGCAATAATCTGTAAATATGATTTCTTTCGCCCTCAAATTGCAACACCACATCCACCATATGTTCCAGTATTTTAGGTCCCGCAATATTTCCTTCTTTGGTAATATGCCCCACCAAAATCACGGGCGTATTGGTTTGTTTGGCAAAACGAATGAGCTCTGCCGTGCATTCTCTGATTTGCGAAACACTCCCTGGCGAAGATTCCACCAATTGCGTCTGCAATGTCTGAATTGAATCTATAATTAAAACATTGGGCTGAATTTCTTTGGCTTGTTTAAAGATTTTTTGCGTCTGTGTTTCTGTCAAAACAAAACAAGAATCTGTCCCAATCCCTATGCGCTCGGCACGGAGTTTAATTTGCGTGGCACTTTCCTCTCCAGAAACATACAAAACCTTTAAATGATTTAGGCTTAAAGCCACTTGCAACAAAAGCGTAGATTTCCCAATGCCTGGCTCTCCGCCCAAAAGCACAACAGAACCTAAAACCAATCCTCCGCCCAAAACTCTATCGAGCTCACCATTTTTGGTAGTAATTCTGGCTTCGTTGGTCTTTGGAATATCATGAATATTAAACAATACAGGTGTTTTTATGCTATCATCTTTCCATGGTGTAGCGGGTGCATTTTTCTCCACCACTTCTTCTACAATGGTATTCCACTCGCCACAGGCATTGCACTTCCCAAGCCACTGCGCATGGCGTGTCCCACAATTCTGACAATAAAAAACGGTTTTAGCTTTAGCCATAAATTTAATTAAAGATTAAAATAAAATTCCCCTCTCGCTGCACAGTGTATTGGTACAAAGGTACGCCATTTGTCGCAGAATTTACCGGCATGCCTGTATTGAGTATCCATTCGGCTCCGTCCTCGGGGCACACTACCTTTAGCCCATGTACCACTTCTAGCGTAGATTTAGCCGTGGGGCAAATATGTGGTGCGTTTCGGTCATAAGCCAAAAATCTTGCACCCGTATTTACGATAATTAAACCTCTTCCTCCATTGGTTCCATCTGGATTTAAAACCACATAGCCCATCGGGCTTTGCAACGGAATCAATTGTGGCGTATTGAGCGAGTAGCGAGCATTTACATACGAGCGAGGCATACAACTAGAACGCCCTTGATCATTGTTACATGCCGACATACAAATCATTAAAAAAGAAACAATTATCAGTTTTAAATAGTTTTTATTCAGAAATTTAAACTTGTACATATCGTAAACATTTACTATATTTGCTTTTTACAACATAGTTCCGCACTACCACAGTGTGGAATTATGTTTTTTATTTTATATAACTTAAATCAAAGATATGGCAAATTTACAATATGTAACCAAAGAAGGTTTGGATAAATTGCGCGAAGAGCTAAAATATTTGGAAAGTGTAGAACGCCCGAGAATCTCTCAACAAATTGCTGAGGCAAGAGATAAAGGGGATTTGTCTGAGAACGCGGAGTATGATGCTGCTAAAGAAGCGCAAGGGCTTCTTGAGGCTAAAATCTCTAAACTGCAAGACCAAGTAGCCAATGCTCGTGTGATAGATAAATCTCAATTAGATTCTACCAAGGTTTCTATCCTCTCTACCGTGAAAATCAAAAACTTGGCAAACGGACAAGAGATGAAATATACCCTTGTGCCAGAAACTGAGGCTGACTTAAAAGCGGGAAAAATTGCTGTAAGCACTCCTATTGCTAAAGGTTTATTGGGTAAAGAATTAGGCGAAAAAGCTGAAATCAAGTTACCGAATGGTAATGTTTTAAATTTTGAAATCACTGAATTAAGTTTAGGAGAAGAATAAAATGGCAAGTATTTTCACTAAAATCATCAACGGAGAAATTCCTGCTTATAAAATCGCTGAAAACGATGATTATATCGCGTTTTTAGATGCATTTCCTATTGCTAAAGGTCACACGCTTGTGGTTCCAAAACAAGAAACCGACCGAATTTGGGATTTATCTCCAGAGCAATTCAATGGCTTAATGGCTTTTGCTTACAAAGTGGCTCATGCTATCGAGAAAAGCATTGATTGCAATCGTGTGGGCGTTTCCGTCATGGGGCTAGAAGTGCCACACGCACATGTACACCTCGTGCCAATGAATGACATGGGCGACATGAATTTTGCCAATAAGATTGATATTTCCAAAGAAGAAATGGAAGAAATCAGAGCAAATATTGCTAGCAATATTTAAACGATTTAGTTTTCATGATAAAATGTTTTTAGAAGTAAAAAGGGCTAAAATTAAGTTTTTAGCCCTTTTTTTATTTATAAATCATTTTCTTGCAGCAGTTTCTCTAAGCTAACTTTCCAATCTGGGATTTTTTGCTCAAAGGTTTCTTTAAAACTAGACAAATCCAGTACAGAATATTTCGGGCGCAGAGCCA
Organism: Ornithobacterium rhinotracheale DSM 15997; assembly: GCF_000265465.1. NCBI lineage: Bacteria > Pseudomonadati > Bacteroidota > Flavobacteriia > Flavobacteriales > Weeksellaceae > Ornithobacterium > Ornithobacterium rhinotracheale. The sequence continues at coordinate 1,687,321 of NC_018016.1, read as the reverse complement.
CAGTAGGAAACGCCGTAGAATCTACGGGATGAATCGTGATAGAACTTTGCGAAAGCTCCCTAATTGCAGAAGCAAAATCGAACCAAGAAATCTCTCCCTCATTGGTAAAATGATAAATTCCCGATTTTAAACGATTTTTTTCTAAAATTGATAGAATCGCTAAAGCTAAATCATTCGCATTAGTAGGTGCCCCGATTTGATCATTCACCACAGAAAGCTCATCTTTTTCGCGGAATAATCTCAACATTGTTTTCACGAAGTTTTTGCCAAACTCGCTATACACCCAAGCTGTGCGAATCACAATTGTTTTGGGATTATTGGCAAAAGCTAGCTCCTCTCCCGCTAATTTGGTTTTACCATAAATATTGAGCGGATTTGTTTTTTCCTCTGGCAATATAGGCGTAGAAAAACCTCCATCAAAAACATAGTCCGTAGAAATATGAATGAACCACGCATCTTGTAAACGAGCCGCTTCGGCTAAATAGCCCACGGCATCGGCATTTACTTTTCGTGCGATTTCTTGCTCTGTCTCAGCCAAATCTACCGCGGTATAAGCGGCACAATTGATCACAAAATCAAATGTATTTTGCGCAAAAAAGTCTTTCACCGCCTCTGGGCTAGTGATGTCTAAAGTAGCAACATCAGTAAAAGTAAATTTAAAATCTGGATAGTTAGATGCTATTTTTTGAATACAACTTCCTAATTGTCCGTTTCCTCCTGTAACTAAAACTTGTTTCATTAAACAAATTTACTTTTAATTATGGAAAGAAAACTGAAAAATGTCTAAAAATCGATTTTTTAGGCATAAAAAAATCTCTAAAACTTTCGTCTTAGAGATTTTTGGAGGTTTCGAGCGGATTCGAACCGCTGTACAAGGTTTTGCAGACCTCTGCCTAGCCACTCGGCCACGAAACCATTTTTTGGGTTGGGAGTGCAAATATAATCAAATATTTTGATTTAGCACAATTTTATTGTTTTTTTCCTCGTTTAAAAAGAAAATCTTTCTCCTCTTTAGTCAAACTATTGTAACCTGAACGGGAAATTTTATCCAAAATTTCATCGATATTTTTCTCTTGTTCGGCTTTCCAATCTTGATATTCGTAGTCATCTCTCGGAGGAGTTTGGCTCTCAGCTTTAGAGTTTTTCTTCATTTTTAAATGACTCTTTTTGCTGAATAATCCGTTTAATTTTTCTGCCAATTTGCCAAAAATATCTTTTCCTTTTTCAAATTGCTTCATATACAAATACCCAAACAAAGCACCTCCAATGTGGGAAACATTTCCGCCTAAATTATCGGTATTTAATAAAAATCCAAGTACAATCAAACCAATTGCTATGTACAGCAACTTCACTGGCGATTGCACAAATGGGAGCCTCAATTCCATATTAGGCTGATATGCCACCATCGCAAAAAATACAGAATAAATTGCAGCACTTGCACCTATGAGATTTGATGACTGCACACTGAATGTGTTTAAAATCATAAAAAATAATCCTGCAACAATTCCTCCCACAAAATAGAAGATTTTAAATGATTTCTCCCCAAAATATCTAAAATAGAATTCCGATACAAAATACAGCATAAGCATATTGAATAATAAATGCAATACATCATAATGCAAAAACATATAAGTGAATAAGCTCCATGGTTTTGCCCAGAAATCACTGCTATAAGGGCTTAGCCCAAAATACAGATTCAAATAATGTATCGGGGTAAAAATACGGATAATCCAACCTAGCAAAAAGATTGCTACATTGATATAGATTAATTTAATGGCAATATTTCCGTTTATAAATTGATTTTTTAATTTATTGATTAATTCCATCTTGGTAAGGTCTTTTTCCAGTTTCTAATGAGTATAAATCCGATAATTGCGCCACCAATGTGTGCATAATGTGCAATGTTGTCGCCTGGATTGCTCTGAATCGCCAGAACAAGCTCTAGCAATACATAAAGCGGAATAATGTATTTAGCTTTGATAGGAATTGGCGGAAAAATAAGCATTAAAACAGCATTTGGGAATAGCATTCCAAACGCAATCAAAACACCAAAAATTGCGCCCGAGGCTCCTACCATAGGCGTTGAATAAATTGCACTTAGCGTCTCTAGCCCCGGGATTCCCATCATAGGCTTGAGCGTTGAGAGCAATGCCACTTGTTGTGGCGACAAATCTGCTGCGGCAATAAGTTGTTGTGCCTCAAGATAATTAGTTGCATTAAACAAAACATAAGCCCCCAAAGCCGAAGCAAAATAGAGGATAACATATCTTTTAGGTCCAAGCACCATTTCCACAGTAGAACCGAACATAAACAATGCCAACATATTGAAAAACAAGTGTGTCAAATCTCCGTGCATGAACATATGCGACAGGATTTGAAAACTTCTAAAGTTATCCGACAACGGATAAAATGCCCCAAGATATTCTCTCAAATCTATTCCATTGGTGCTAGAAAACACAAAGGTTGCCAAATAAAACAGCAAATTGATGATGATTAAATTCTTGGTAATCGGTGCTATTCTTTGAAACATTTAGTCTAATTTTTTTTGAATCTCTTGTAAAGAAAGTGAATAATATATTTTTTTCCCAAAAGGGCTATAATTAAATTGCTCTAGCTTAAACAATTCTTGTACCAAATGATTAATTTCTGCCTCGTTGAGCGTAGTTCCCTTTTTCACTGCAGCACTTTTAGCCATGATTCGGCATAAATGTTCTTTGAGCTCCCCCAAATCATCTACGGATTCTTCCTCAAAAAAATGTTGTAAAATTTCAATCATATTTTCTTGAGAAATTTCAGACGGAATGGCATTGACCAAACAAACATCGCCCTGCACTTCCATATCAAATCCAAAGCTTAACCAATCTGAAAGCGACTCGTTGAGCAAACTTTTTTCTTTCTCATTAAGTGGATATTCAATCGGGAAAAGCAATTGCTGGCTTAAAGTGTTTTTCTGGGCTAAATTTTTGAAATTATAAAACAAAATAGTCTGATGCGCACGGTGCTGATCGATCAAAAGCAAATCGCCCTTGTATGTGGCTACGATATACGCATTATTCCACTGCAAGACTTGGCTTGTTTCTTGAATTTCCTCTTGTGGCACAAAAGTCGTTTGCAGCTCTTCCTCCCCCGACAATAAATCATAATAATCATAGCTGCCTCCCGCAGATTTTGGTCTAGGGGACGGCGAATAGCTAAAACCTCCGTTCTTAGGCACGCCAGAACTTGGTGCCACGGGTGGCGTGTCCACTTCAAAGGGATTGTAAGTTTTATCCACCGAAATTTCTGGATAAGAAATATCTTTCCTTTTATCCAAAATCGGGACATCTATTTGTACCGTAGAATCAAAATCCAAAGGTGGAGTTACTTGATATTGCCCGAGAGCATGCTTTGTTGCAGCTCTTAATTGAGCAAAAATGCTATATTCATCTTCAAACTTAATTTCAGTTTTGGTTGGGTGAATATTAATGTCGATTTTTTCGGGCGGAAGCTCTAAAAAAATAAAATAACTGGGATGATTGCCTTTGGGTATTAAATCCTCGAAAGCGTTTTGTATACTTTTATGCAAATAATTACTCTTAATGAATCGATGATTCACAAAGAAAAATTGTTCGCCTCGTGATTTTTTGGCAATATTGGGTTTTCCCACATAGCCAGTAATCTTTACAATATCGGTTTCTTCGGAAATAGGCACTAGCTGACCTTCGATTTTGCGACCAAAAATGTGCAAAACGCGTTGTGCTAAATTTGCTTTTGTGAGCCTAAAAATTTCTTCGTCGTTGTGAATTAAGGTAAAATCTATATTTTCGTGCGAAAGTGCCACGCGATGAAATTCATCTAAAATATGGCGAAATTCTACGGCATTTGATTTCAAGAAATTACGACGCGCAGGGACATTGTAAAATAAATTTTTCACAGAAATAATGCTCCCTTTTTGCGTAACTGCAGGCTCTTGGCTTTCAAAATCGCCACCGCTAATCTGCACGCAAGTTCCCACCGTATCTTCGTCTTGTTTGGTTTTTAGCTCCACTTGCGCCACCGCTGCGATGGATGCCAAGGCTTCGCCACGAAAACCTTTAGTCATGATTTTAAAAATATCATCACTGGTGTGAATTTTGGAAGTTGCATGACGCTCAAACGCCATACGCGCATCGGTTACCGACATGCCTTTGCCATTATCGATCACCTGCACGAGCGTGCGCCCTGCATCTTTCACGATCAATTGTATTTGGGTAGCACCTGCATCTACTGCATTTTCAAGCAATTCTTTTACCACAGAGGCCGGACGCTGCACTACTTCTCCCGCAGCAATTTGGTTGGCTACCTGTGGGGGCAATAATTGAATGATATCGCTCATTCTGCAAAGAAATTAGAAAAACTTGGACTTGTGATAAGCCACATGATAAACACAAATAGCATAAGAATCGCAAAAATGATAAATGTATTGATTCTCACAGCATATGCGCTTTGTTTCTCTTTGTTTCTAAACGATTTAAAATCAATGCGGGATTCATCTATTGCATCGGCTTCGCGGGATTTTTTCTTGCCCACATAGCCTTGTGCAAAGCGGGTATCTCCTATTCTGCGATTGATTAAATCTTGGGTTTTGGTATCGTAAAATCTAGGAATGTATTTAAATTTTCTAGATTCTCGTTTATTGAATATTTTTCCTAACATGGTAAAGCAAATATAAAGTGTAAATTATAAAATTAAAGCATATTACGCGCTAAGGTTTTATTAAAATCAAGATTCTGTTTGGTTTAGGCGTAATAGCGGGTCTATATACTCTCGGTCGTTGCAAAGGCGTGGCACTTTATTTTGTCCGCCCAATTTGCCTCGGCTTTCCATCCAGTCGTAAAATAAATCTTTTCGCCCCATGTGAATGCTCGGGAAATTCAAAGTCATGTTGTTGTAGCGTTTTGCCTCATAGTCCGAATTTATTTCTTTCAGCTTTTGGTCAAAAAGAATTTTAAACTGCTCAAAATCGTTTGGTTCTCGTTCAAATTCAATCACCCATTCATGCGCTCCTTTTTCTTTGTCGTGCATAAAAATCGGTGCGCCCGTGTATTCTTTAATTTTAGCTCCCGTTTCGTTGGACGCAAAATCCAACGCTTCCTCTGCATTTTCTATAATAATTTCTTCGCCAAAGGCATTGATATAGTGTTTGGTGCGACCAGAAACAACGATCCTATACGGATTAATTGATTTAAACTTCACAGTATCGCCAATCATATAACGCCACAACCCGCCGATGGTAGAAATCACAATTGCATAGTTTTTATTTAGCTCTACTTCTTGCAATGGCACTGCTTTTCTCGCCTTTAAAGCCTCCTCTTCCATCGGGATAAATTCAAAGAAAATCCCTGTGTTTAGCATTAAAAGCATGTCCTTGCTATCGGGCAAATCTTGCATAGAAAAATAGCCTTCAGACGCGTTATAAATTTCGTAATACCTCATCTCTTTGCCACAAATTTCTTCGTAGTTTTTTAAATAAGGCTTAAAACTGATTCCTCCATGAAAAAACACTTCCAAATCTGGCCAAATCTCGTGTAAATGATCCTTGCCCGTAAGGCTTAAACAATGGTTGAGCAACACCAGCATCCACGACGGAACGCCCGTGAGCGAGCCCACACTGTCCTTGATTGCTGCTTGCGCAATGGCATCTAGCTTTACATTCCAATCGCTGAGTAGCGAAATTTCTTTATTTGGTGTATTCATATAATCTGCCCAAAATGGCAAATTATCAATCATAATTGCAGACAAGTCACCATACTTGGTGCCATATTCTTGGTATAAATCGGCACTTCCCCCAATGCGCAAATTCTTCTTGGTAAACATCGCAGTATTGGGATGATTTTCTAAATAATTGGCAAAAAGCATTTTGCCCGAAGTAAAATGATTTTGCTCCAAAGATTCTTTGGTAATTGGGATAAACTTACTTTTGGCATTGGTCGTTCCCGAAGATTTGGCAAACCATTGCACCTTCCCTGGCCAGAGCACATCGGCTGCGCCTCGGCGTGCGCGTTCAATTTCTGGTTCCAATTCTTCATAAATCACCACGGGCACTTTCTCTTTAAAATCCTCGTAGGTTTTTATATTTTTAAAATCAAACTTTTGTCCATACTGCGTTCTCTTCCCTCTCTCTATCAAATACTTGAACACACGCTGCTGCGCCTCAATGGGCTGCGTGCGAATTTCTTCTACCTTATTGACATAAGAATTAACGACAAAAGATGCGATTTTATTTACGATTGTTACCATAGTTTTCCCTTACAAAACGCACAAAAATAGGGATTTTTTTCGGGATTTATAAATACTTTTTATGCTTTCTCATTTCGTTAAGAAACGAAAAAACCGCAAAGAATACTTTGCGATTTTTGATATTTATCTATGGCTAAAAAATGTATTTTTTACAATTTATGAATACTTCCTGAGCCCGAAGTTTTTGTATTTAAACGAGGATTACCCAAATAGCGAACATCGCCAGAGCCACTCACCACTGCGTCCAATGACTCTGTGGCAAATACAGTGACATCTCCAGAGCCCGAAACCTTGATATTTGCATTTTCACTCTGCAAGCTTTTTCCATTAAAGTTGCCTGAACCTGAAATTCTAACATTTAAATCTTGCGTTTTGCCCCCTACTTTCACATCGCCAGAGCCCGAAATTGCCATTTCTACCTTTTCGCAATCAAGCGTGCCTCTGAAATTTCCTGAACCAGAAACAGCACCCCAAAATTTATTTGCCGTGATTTTATCATTGGCTTTAAAATCACCCGACCCGATTAAGTCTACCGACGATAAATCTGGCGCATAGACTTTGATCAAAAGTTTTTTATAAGAAAAAGAACCTGGTTTCATTTTTAATCTTAAAGTGTTATTTCCCTCTTCTACCAAAACATAGGGCTGAATATTTTCATCTACAACCACCGTAGCTCTATACGAATTGCTTTTGTAATAAACTACATCCATACTCCCTAACATGTCTAATTTTTGAAACCTAGACAAGTCATAATTTCTCTCAACCACATTACCATTCCCCTTGATTCCATAAATAGCCTCTATACCACAAGAAACCATGAAAAATGAAACGAAAAATATAAACCAAAATCCTTTTTTCATAATATTATTATTTAAGACTTAACCAAATATATAAAAAAACCGTAAAGAATTTAATTTTTCTTTACGATTTAACATTAAAATCAATCCCTAAAAATAGGATTTTGCTATATTTTATTTTGCAATATTGATGGCGCGTGTCTCACGAATTACGGTAACTTTCACTTGCCCTGGATAAGTCATTTCATTTTGAATTTTATCACTAATCAAGAAAGATAATTCGTTGGCTCTAGCATCGTCCACTTTTTCGCAATCCACCATTACACGGAGCTCTCTACCCGCCTGAATTGCATAAGCTTTTTGCACGCCCTCAAATCCTAAAGCGGTATTTTCTAAATCTTTTAATCGCTGAATGTATGACTCCACGACTTGGCGTCTTGCGCCTGGTCTTGCTCCACTAATCGCATCTGCAACTTGCACAATAGGAGACAATAACGAAGTCATTTCAATCTCGTCGTGGTGCGCTCCAATGGCATTCACCACTTCTGGATTTTCTCCAAATTTCTCTGCCCATTGCATACCCAAAATAGCGTGTGGCAATTCAGATTCTTGCTCTGGCACTTTCCCGATGTCGTGCAACAACCCTGCACGCTTAGCCAATTTGGCATTCAACCCCAATTCTGCCGCTAAAGTACCTGCAATGTGCGCCACCTCACGAGAGTGCTGCAAAAGGTTTTGCCCGTAAGAAGAACGGTATTTCATACGCCCAACGATACGAATCAACTCTGGATTTAAACCATGAATTCCTAAATCTATTACGGTTTTCTTTCCTACATTCACGATTTCCTCCTCGATTTGCTTTGTCGTTTTAGCCACAACTTCCTCGATTCTACCTGGGTGAATTCTACCATCGGTTACGAGTTTGTGCATCGACAAGCGAGCAATCTCTCTACGAATAGGGTCAAAACATGAAAGCACAATAGCCTCTGGCGTATCATCTACAATGATTTCTACCCCAGTGGCTGCCTCGATGGCACGAATGTTTCTTCCCTCGCGCCCAATGATTCTACCTTTGATATCATCGTTTTCAAGATTAAATACAGATACGGCATTTTCCACCGCTTGCTCTGTCCCGATTCGCTGAATCGACTGAATTACAATCTTGCGCGCTTCTTCCCGAGCGTTCATATTTGCCTCGTCCATAATCTCTTGGATGTGTGCTTGCGCTTTGGTTTTAGCTTCATCTTTTAATGATTGAACTAATTCTTCGCGCGCCTCATCTGCGGAATAACCCGAGATTTTTTCTAATAGCTCTACTTGGCGTTTATGATTGGCATTTACCTCATCGATTTTGCGGTGCAATGCAATTCTTCTTTCTTCAAAAACTTCGATTTCAGAAGTCAGGGATTTTCTATTTTTCTTAAGCTCTGCTAGCCCTTCGTTTAATTTATGTTCTTTTTCTTTGATTACTTTTTCTCTGTCAGAGATTTTCTTTTCTCGCTGATTTACTGCCTCTTCGTGTTGTGCTTTTAGTTCTAAAAATTTCTCTTTAGCTTGTAATATTTTCTCTTTTTTAATACTCTCGCCTTCGGTATTGGCTTCTTTAAGCTTGCTTTCGGCTTCGAGTTTTATGCGATTGGCTTCTTTTTCTAATAAATCTGCTTTTTGTTTTGCCTCGTTATAGAGAATTTCGCTTCGGTTATCTAACTGCTTCTTTGTCAGTATGTAGGCAATCAATCCTCCTACCAACAATCCTATGATTCCTATTATTATGTATTCCATTTTTAATATTTGAGTTTATTTAATTTCTTCTATATTTTCCATAAAAAAATCCACATTAGTCCAGGTGATTTGTGTAAAACTCCTAAAAACAGGATTTGAGTTATTCCAGCATTCAGACTTCCTTTTCTTTAGGTGCCTGGGTAGGCGAAGGCTTGTCTTAGGACTGGCATTGGCTCGGTTACATAATTCTCGTTGAGTTTACCAAATAATGTTAGAACTAATGTGGAAAATTATTATCCCACCAGCAAAAAGATGGGTAGAACTTCTCGTTTTATTTAATTGAAAAAATATAAAAATTATATATTTTGATTGATTTTCTGTGTAAGCTGATCGATGGCTTGGCTCTGCAAATCCTCGCGTTCCTTTTCCTTCTCATCTTGTGCCATCGCCTTTGCCACATACTGCAATGCACACATTGCTAGGGCATCTTGCTTGTCTTTTACACTGTATTTTTCTTCAAAATATTTTATCAACTCATTAATTTTCTTTCCAGTGGCTCTCAAAATTTCCTCTTCTTCAGGGCTAGCCACCATGGGGTAGCTTCTATCTGCAACATTTATATTGATTTTCACTCGGTTCATGTGTGTCTTTACAAAGAGTTTTTATTTATTTCTGCCATGCATAAATCTAATTCCTTAATCAGTTGATTTATTTTTAATTTCATCAATTTCTTATGCTCTGGATTTCCGCCCAAAGCACTTGCCATTTTTAAATTTTTATTTATATATATCAACTCTTGATTTTCTGCCCACGCGTCATTCAGTTTTTGCTTCAATTGCTCATTTTGATGAAGCAACTCGTCTTTTTCCGCTTGTAATTCCTTGTATTTGCGCAACAAAACTGCGATTGCTTCTTCTAAAGCCAAAAAACTTTCGTTATACTTTTGCATCAATCTTTAGAGCATTAATTCTAACAATGTACAAATGTAAAGTTTTTTTTAACAGAGCGCAAGTGTAGAGAGAGGTATTTTTATATAAATTTAATCTGCATCTTTGGCACGGCTTCTTTCTCAATTGAAAAAGATGACAAAAATAACCTTTATTTTACTTAAAAATTTGTCTTAAAGACTTATTTTTGCAAAAATTTTAATTTTAAAATATTATGAATCAATTACCGCAAGCGTTTCGTGCGCCGTATGAATTTGACCCTAAATTCAAAAAATCTGCTGTTTATTTCTGTATGGAATACGGGATAGATCAAGCATTAAAAATATATTCTGGAGGTCTAGGTTTCTTGGCGGGATCTCACATGAGAAGTGCTTATGACACTAAACAAAATTTGATAGGTATCGGTATTTTATGGAAATATGGATACTACGACCAGTACAAAAAAGAGGATCGTAGAATGGGGGTTCTTTTCCAAGAGAAAATCTATCATTTCTTGAGAGATACCAACATTAAATTTACTATCAAAATCTCTGGACACGATGTATGGGTAAAGGCTTTTTACTTGGATCCAGAAATCTTTGGCACCGCACCTCTTTTCCTTTTAAGTACGGATTTGCCAGAAAATGACTATTTAGCTAAATCTACTACCTTTAAGCTATATGACTCTGACCCTAAAGCTAAGATTGCACAATGTATGGTGCTAGGGCTAGGTGGTGCTAAATTATTGGAAGAGCTGAACTACGATCCAGAGGTTTACCACTTTAACGAAGCTCATGCACTTTCTGCCGTATTTAATTGGCTACCTAGATTTGGAAAAGAAAAATTGAAAGAAAAATTAGTTTTCACCACTCACACACCTGAAGAAGCGGGGAACGAGAAACACAATATTCACGAATTAAATGAAATGGGCTTCTTTAACGGATTGCCACTAGATCGCGTGCGTGAGCTTACAGGAGTAGAAGGTGATGAATTTAATCACTCGCTTGTGGCACTTCGTTTGGCAAGAATTGCAAACGGGGTTTCTAAACTTCACGGCGAAGTGGCTAGACATATGTGGGAAAACTACGAAGGTGTATGCCCTATCACCCATGTAACCAATGCTCAAAACAAAAAATACTGGGCAGATAGACGCCTAGACAAAGCTAAACAAGACGAAAATCTTGAAGCCCTAATTAAGCGTAAAAAAGAATTAAAGGCTTATTTGTTTGAAGAAGTGGCAGACCAAAACGCAAAATTGTTTGACCCTAATGTTTTAACCATCGTTTGGGCAAGACGCTTTGCTGAATACAAAAGAGCGGACTTGATTACTCGTGACATCGAGAAATTCAACGAGCTTATGAGCAGCACCAAGCATCCAATCCAGCTAATCATTGCAGGAAAACCTTATCCTATGGACTATAACGCAATTCGCCAATACGATGCGCTTGTAGAATTAAGCCACGGATACAAAAACATGGCTGTGCTTGCTGGGTATGAATTAAGTCTTTCTAAAAAATTAAAAGACGGTGCAGACATTTGGCTAAACAATCCTCGTGTAACTCGTGAAGCCTCTGGAACTAGTGGTATGACAGCTGCTATGAACGGAGCCATCAACTTATCTACCAACGATGGATGGATTCGTGAGTTCAACGAGATGAACCCAGATGCATTGTACACTCTACCAATCATTGATTGGACATTGCCACACTTTGAACAAGATAAAATCGATAGAGAAAACTTGTACAAAATTTTACAAAACGAAGCATTGCCTCTATACTACGACAATCCAGAAGCATGGTACAAAAAAGTGCTTACAAGCATGAATACCGTGACTCCTTTCTTTGACTCTGCTCGTATGGTTGAGGAATATTATACTAATATTTACGATTTGTAATTAATTGGAATAAAACATTTTTGAAAGCAACTTTTTCACAAGTGAAAAAGTTGCTTTTTTTATTACACGAAAAATCGTAACTTCAACCCAATAATAAAATCAATTTTAATTATGAAACTAGAAATCGCATGTTTTAATTTAGAGTCTGCTCTTATTGCAGCTCTTTCTCCTGCAGACCGCATTGAGTTCTGCGCAGGGTTTAGCGAAGGTGGCACTACTCCAAGCGTGGAAGACTACCTTACGGTAAAAAAAGAAAGCAAAAAACCTGTCTACATCATGATTCGACCAAGGGGAGGAGATTTTGTATACACGCCAAATGAAATCAAGCAAATGATTGAAAGCATCAGAACCTTTGGAGAACTAGGTGCCGATGGTTTTGTGTTTGGAGCTTTAGACGAAGAGGGAAACATCGATGTAGAAAACTGCCAAAAGCTTGTTGCCGCCTGCGAAGGCAAACCTTGCAGTTTCCACCGAGCAATCGACCACACGCCAAACATCATAGAATCGGTAGAAAAAGTAATAAAATTAGGATTTTCAACGATTTTAACCTCAGGAGATTGCAACGCTGCTCCAGAAGGAATTGCTGTTTTAAAACAATTGCAAGAACGATTTGGAAACCAGATAGACATCATGCCAGGAGGAGGCGTTCGCTCAAGCAATATTGGTGAAATTGCTAAAATTGTAAAAGCACCTTTTTATCATTCATCAGCCATTAGAAAAGGTGAAGACCTTGCTAATTCAGACGAAATCAAAGCCCTAAAACTAGCCATAGAAAAATAGCGATTTACCAAAATTAAATAGTAAATTTGCCTACGAGCATGGAGATTATTTTTTTGATTGTTGCCGTAGCATTAGGTGCGGCTTTGGGGCTTTTGCTGGGAAGCAATAAATTACTAAATAAACTACTCCTCACATTTAGTGGGGCATATTTACTTGGGGTAAATATCGCAGAGGTTTTTCCGAGTTTATACACATCTGATTTAGCAGCAAGCAAAATCGGACTTTTTGTGCTTTTAGGAATTTTGATTCAAATCATTTTGGAGGGAATTACAAAAGGTGCTGAACACGGGCACTTGCACAGTAAAGATCATGAGGTCTTCCCGATCAGTGTGTTTCTGGGGCTTTTTATTCACGCTTTGATCGAGGGCGTGCCTTTACAAAGACCCGATGGGCACAATCTGCTATGGGCTATCCTCATACACAAAGTTCCCGTTGCTATGGTGCTTTTTGTATTTCTTTCTAAATCTAAACTCAGCTCTTTCAAAATTGGCATTTTCATGCTTTTATTTGCTTTAGCTTCTCCCATTGGGTACATAGTAGGAAATTATTTACCACCCCATTTATTGACTTATGCACTTGCTTTGGCTGCAGGTGTCTTTTTGCATATTTCTACAGTGATTATTTTTGAAAGTGTAGAGGGACATAAACTTAAGTTCAAAAAATTATCGATGGTGGTTTTAGGCTTTCTTTTAGCAATTATATTTTCACACTAAATAAATCTATGAAACAGCATAAAGTTTTAATTATTTTCGCACATCCTTTGTACGAAAAGTCTCGCGCCAATAAAGTGCTCAATCAAAATATTCCAAATTCAGACAATTTCACATTTCACGATTTGTATGAATGTTACCCCAACTTTGAAGTAGACATTGCTCGGGAACAGGAATTGCTCCTGGAGCACGACATCATTATTTGGCAACACCCGTTGTATTGGTATTCTTGCCCTGCCCTTTTAAAGCAATGGATCGATATGGTTTTGGTCTACGATTGGGCGTATGGAGAGTGTGGTGCCGCTTTGAAAGGCAAAACGCTTTTGCAAGTAATCACCACAGGAGGAACGAGAGAAAATTACTGCCCTACGGGATTAGAGAAACATACTATCCCCGATTTGCTCGAGCCTTTTTCTCAAACTGCATTAATGTGTGGCATGCGCTACTTGCCCCCATTTGTATTCCACGATGTGAACAATGTTTCTGAAGAAGTTTTGGAAGAAAAAGGTGCTCGCTATGGCATTTTGCTCGATTATATTTCTAAATTCAGAATTTTTGATTCAGAATTAAAAGATTTCATTTATTTAAACGACTGGTTTCAACATAAAATACAATAAGCATTGGATAGTTTTTTATTACAAGCCATCATCTACCTAGCGGCAGCCATCGTTTGCGTGCCAGTGGCTAAAAAATTAGGATTAAGTTCAGTTTTAGGATACATTTTTGCAGGAATGCTCATCGGTCCTTATATCTTGGGGTGGATTGGGCAGAAGGGCGAGGATTTAATGCACTTTGCTGAGTTCGGTGTGGTAATGATGTTATTCTTGGTAGGGCTAGAATTAGAACCTATGAAATTCTGGAAAATGCGAAAATTCATTTTAGGCATGGGAGCTATCCAGCTACTGCTCACGGCAACGGTGCTCACCCTGCTTATGGTGACTTTAATTGGCTGGAGCGTGCAAACTTCTATCGCCATCGCTTTGGCTCTAACGATGTCTTCGACAGCGATTGTGCTACAAACGCTTAGCGAAAAGAATTTAAACAACACCTCTGCCGCCCGCTCATCGTTTGCAGTTTTGCTCTTTCAAGATATTGCCGTAATCCCAATTTTGGCATTAATTCCACTTTTGGCGGTTTCTGGCGCAAGCCTTAAGGCTGAAAATTCAGCCGTTCTCACCGAAGGTTTGCCCAACTGGCTACAAACCCTTATTGTAATTGGTTCGATTGGATTAATCAGTTTAGCAGGAAAATACATCATAGAACCCCTGCTTAGAATTATTGCAAAAACCCGTTTACAAGAACTTTTCACCGCCTCTGCTCTACTTTTAGTTATGGGTGTTTCCTACTTAATGGAAATGGTGGGGCTCTCGCCTGCGCTTGGTGCATTTATCGCAGGAGTAGTGTTGGCAAACTCTGAATTTAAACATGAATTAGAAGGCGATATAGAACCGTTCAAAGGGTTACTTTTGGGGCTATTTTTCATCGGCGTAGGTGCTTCGGTGAACTTTCCACTGATCATGCAACACCCATGGTTTGTATTGATTTTTGTTTTAATTCTAACTACCGTTAAGTTCTTTATTCTCTTTTTAATTGGGAAAGTTTACAAAAAATCTTGGGATCAAAACCTTTTGTTTGCTTTTGCATTAAGCCAAGCGGGAGAATTTGGTTTTGTGATTATGAGTTTCTCTCGCCAGTTGGACATTGTGAATCGAGAAACTTCGGATATCGTTATGGCGATCATTGCCATCAGTATGCTTTTGACACCGTTTTTATTATTATTTAATGAAAGGATTTTAGAGCCTAAAATTGGGACTAAATTTAAATCAAAACGAGATGAGGAAGTTTTCTCTGACGAAATTCAACGCCCAAGCGAAGTTGTGATTGCTGGCTTTGGACATTTTGGAGGAACTATCGGGCGTATGCTTAAGACCAATAATATTTCGCCTACGATTCTAGACCACGACTCGGAACGCGTAGACATTTTGCGCAAAATGGGATACGAAGTGTATTATGGCGATGCCACGCGTGTAGAGGTACTAAAGGCAGCTAAACTGGATGAGGCTAAGCTCTTTATTGCCGCAGTAGATAACCCAGAAGTGAATATTCAGCTCATGGAGGTAGTGCGCAAAAATTTCCCACATGTAAAGGTAATGACTCGTGCCAGAAACCGATACGATGCTTACCAATTTATAGATTTAGGCATCAAAGATTTTTACCGAGATACGCTCTACTCTGCCGTTACGCTAGGCGTTGATGCTTTAGTAGCTCTTGGGCTTAGAAAATACACCGCAACAAGACAGGGCTATAGATTTATAAAATACGACATTGAAACGACTAAAAAACTTGCGGCAAGAAGACATGATAAAAAAGCCTACTTCACCACACTCAAAGAAGAAATTGAAAGTCAAGAAGATTTACTGAAAAACGACTTGTATGTGCTAGAGGCAGCTACAGACCACTCATGGGAACGAGACTACTTGAACGAAGAAAATCAAGTATAATCTAAAAACCCCACAAAATCCGATTTTGTGGGGTTTTAGGATAAAGAATATGACTTATTTTTAAAAGTAAATGTAATTATAATTTATAATGTCTTCTTTTTCACTTTCTCCGTCTCTCTTGTTTTCTTTTATTAGATTTCCGTCTTCATCGTAGGTGTAATTTTCAACTTTCAATGTTTCTCCTTGGCTATTTTTTTGTGTAATTCGAATTAAATTTCCATTTTTTTCATCATAGGTATAATCGTGAAAAACATCATTATCAGGTCGTGTTTTACTTTGATGAGTATCAAAAAAGCTAATCATTTTTATTTTTTGACCTTTTTCATTAAATTCATATTTCTCCGTTTCGCTCCATTTCCTATCTGTTACCCAATCTATGAATCTCGTTAATTTAAAAACACATCTACCTTCTTCATCATATTTATATTCCTCTGTCTGCTCTTGGTGCCGACTTATTTTCATAGATTTCTTAATCAATAAGCCTTTACTATTGTATTGATACTCATAAACGCCTCCATTTTCAAAAACTTCTTGCAATAGCAGTCCCTCTTCATTTATAAATCTATAATGGGTATTTTCTTCTTTTTCTTCAATCTCAAAAACTTGATTTACATAGAATGTTTTGATAGTTTCCAGGAGCTCATCACCTTCTTCGCCTACCTTAAAATTCTACTCTTGGATTAATCTATTCTGGTCATCGTACTCAAATGTTTTATAAAAATGCGACTGCACAAAATCATCACCCCTGGTTTGAATGTAACGACTAGGCAAGTCCATTACCATCGAAAAATACCCCGAACGCTTAGGTGCATAATCTAAGAGAATATCAATTTTTGTAATATTTCCAGACTCGTCGTAGACATATATTTTGTTGCCAGAACCACCAAATCCTAAGTTATGAACAGAATAAACCTCATTGGACAATTGCTGCTTCTTATTAAAAATAGAGCTCTTGATATAAAACAAACTTGAAGAACAATAGCTTTTATTTTTTGCTACCAATCTTTTGCTTAACGTGTCAGCACTCATAATTATTCATTTTTTAAGGCTTTTTGAGCTATCTTAATAAGAAATTGAATTTGCTCTATACATTGACTTGCAAATCTTTTACTCTCAGCTTTTAATTCATTCCAATCATCAATTGTTAGAGATTCTAAGTTAAACCATATTGGATAATTACCTCCTGATGTTCCTCTCTTAATAAAAGTTTCATTTTCATTAGACTTAGCATCTTTATCTTTAGCCCCGTCTATGGGCTTAGCCTTTTCTAATTGCACATAATTAAAGATTTTATCATATAAAGCTCTATTTGTTGTATATAAGCCATAATAGTACTTTGATGTTTTATCATACCAATAATATATTTTCAAATCTTGTGGCAAAACTCCCCCGAAGACCGAGAAACAAATGTATTCTTCTGCCGCACTATCAAACTTGCATTGCATATTATTTTTCTCGCAATACTCTTGGATTTTGGTCATAAATTTTTCTTTTGCAATTTTAGTAAATACGGCACCATAGTTTTCGTAAATTGCTTTTGCTGCTACTAAATTTTCTTCGAGTTCTTTGCAAACCTCTTCTTTATTTTTATCGTTCATATCTTGATGAGTTAATGTTTTTAAATGATTAATGTATTGTGCTATTGTTTCTCTGACATATGGGTATTTTACGGCATGTTTCAAACAATTCTCCAGCCAATTAATTATCGTGTCTTTATAGGAAATTTTGATATACTCAACTAGTTTTTTATCATTACTTGTACAACTTTGTGCAGACGCATCACAGCCGTCTAAGGTTAAATAAATAATTGAATATTTATATCCATTTTTCTTTGCAAAATCATCATACCTAGACAATTGCTGACTTTGGTCTTGCGCATATAATTTATTCTCTATGATTAAAGCATTTTCGCCATCTTCTATAAGAATATCAATCCTGCCTTCAGGAGTGTAATATTCCAAAAATAATTTTGCTTTTTCTTTGTCTAAGGCTACCACCTCCTCATTATTAGGCAATAGATTAAGCGTTTCTATAAATTCATCTAGAAAAGCATTTTTTAAACCATGTGAACCTTTTGGGTTTAAAAATTCGCCCAAAATTCTTGAATGCATCAATTCATAATGCGCAACTCCACACAATCCAAAAACATTGAAACGTGCTCCCGTGGCATCCAAGATTTCGTCGTTATGTTTTTTAATCTTTCCTACTTTATTCAGTAGATTTTTTATTTCATCCATAAGCTTAATTTTTAATCAATCAAATTTAGATAATTTTATTTTAATATTATAATTTTTACACATATTTACCACTTTCTACATTCAAAACACAAATGCAACGCTTAAATAATTTAAAACTAAAAGCGTATGCAAAGAGAAGAAATCAGACCTTTTTTGGTAGTACAGAAGTTTGTACCCATTCCCGTAAATCATTTAGAACCTAAGCAGTACATATATGAATATGGTATTGTAGTACAGGTGTTGAAACAAGAAAATAATATTGAGGTATTATTTTCTGGTCGTTCGTGGATAACTTTTAAACCTAAGGATATTTTATATCATCGTGTGGCTGTGAAAAAAGAAGAAACCGATTTTTTTATAGAAAGCCGATAGGCTTTTGAGTGGGCTCGTCTCAAGTATCGGTAAAATCTAACGGCAAAAATCCCTGTAAATGCGACAATATCAAGAGGTTAATAATTATTATTTGTGTGAAAAGGTTCAGCTTAGACCTACTAGCCTATTGCATTATAGTTATGTGATGGACTTACGAAATTACGAAGTAGGCTATGCTCCTACTTTACGCCAAAATCTAAACAAGGAAAAAACAGAATTAGATGAGTTAAACGCACTAGATGATATTTCAGAGTTTGGTTCAATTGTTAAATATGCTGAAAAGTGTGTTGAGTTGTATAAGGAGAAACAACAAGAAGTGTATAATGAGAAAGGGCATGTTTTAAAGGATTTAGGAACGCTCTCGGATACTCAAGTAAGGAATATAAAAAAGTATGCTATTTTATTTGCTGACGCAACTAAATCAAATAAAGACAAATATTTATCTTTTGTAACCTTGACCTTGCCCAGTGCGCAAATACACCATGATAGAGTGTTGCGTAAAATACTGGCTAAATACCTTGACCATTTAAAAAAGGTCTATGGCTTGAAAAATTATTTATGGAAAGCTGAAACTCAAAAGAATGGAAATTTGCATTTTCATGTGTTGATTGACACGAAAATCCCTCGTGAGGATATTCAGCGCATATGGAACCAGTATATAAATAAATATGGTTATGTTGATAGATATTCTGAAAAGATGAACCGCTTAACGGCTAAAGAATATATGGCTAAGTATTCAAAAAATTATAAATCAGAAAAAGACTGCATACTAGCTTACCAGCGTAATAAAAAAATGGGTTGGAGCAATCCCCCAAGTACTAAAATTGAAACGCCAAAGAGTAAACGAAATATAGTTGCGTATGTGGTGAAATATCTATTAAAGCAAGAAGAAAATAAACGCCCAGTAATTGGTGCGGTGTGGGGCGCATCAAATAAGGTAAAAAAACTCAATTATTTAAATTTTGAAGTTAGCAGTTATTTAGAGGAGTTAAACCACTTGCGGGGAAAATTGGAGTATGTGCCTACTGCTATTCAATTTGTAGAGTTGTATAAAGGTAAAGTATATCAGATGATCCGCAAGGGATATAAAAAATTAAACGAGCATTTAAAAATTTATAATAAAGCCATAAGACAGTTATTAGATACCGATTTGAGTATAAATTTAGACCAGTTAATCCAATTAATTTATGAAAAACAATACACAGAACTTGCAAATAATTAGTGCTAAGGAGCTAGCTAATTATTTAGGCGTAAGCTATTCCACTGCACGCATGATAAAAAAAGATATTTTAAGCCACTATAAAAAGAAATATCTAACGCTAAAGCTCGTAAAAAAATATTTTGATGATTAGTGTCAAAAATTGGTATAAATCGCTTAAAAGTGGTAAAAATCGCTAGATTTTAAAAAGTGCTTTTGCATGCTTAATATCTTTGTTTCAGAAATTTAAAATAAGATATAAAAATGAGAGTAACATTAGCAAAAGCAACCGAGGTGCTGGAAGTTAAGGAAAGTGCAGCGGGTTTGATTTTAAAAGGTAATTCAAGTACCGATTTCGGACAGGTGCAAATTGAGTCTTACCTAGTAGATGAAACCTTTACTAAAAAGGTTTTGGTGCCAAAGATGAGCGTTAAGCTATTTACAGAATTGTTGGGCGTTCATTTTGTTAAATTGCAAACAACAATTGGTAGCGACAAAGTAGCGGTAATTCCTTTTTCTAAATCTGGAAGTTTGCCATTAGGTGACAAAACTTACATTGAGTTCCATGTATCGGGTGGACAAGCACAGAATGTAACTGCAGAAACATTTGAGGCTATTGGAAGTGCAGAGCCTATTTATGTGCAACAAGTGAAGCTTGACCAAAATATATCTGTAAAGGATGTTGATGTATTAGCATTTGATTATTTGGTAGCTGAAAAGACACCAAATGAATTGCAAGTTATCAATGCACAGGGCAAAACAAGGATTTCGCAACTACAACTTGATTATGCAAAAAATGCAAGGATTGATGAGTTATCGAAATTACCTGCATTGGATTTAACAGGCTTATACACCTTAGCAGTGTATAAAAATGTAGGAGAAGAATTTACATTCTATTTGTTAGACGCAAAATAATATTGAAATGATTGGAGCAGTAACAGCGGTAAGTAGTTTAATTGGAAGTGTGGGGGGCGGTAACGCCTCCGGCTCCTCTCTTGGTCAATTTGGAGGAAAGATAGTAGGCGGTGTATTAAGTAAGATAACTGGGGGGTTAGATAGCGTTTTGGCAAACGGCTTTGATTTGCATTGTTGGGGCTCGAGCTGGTCGCCTAGTAGAGCGATGAAAGAAGGAACCACAATCGTTGAATGGATTATTGAACAATCTGGGTTTACTAAGGTAGCCAGTGCTGACAATTTTAATAAGGCGTTACTTTATTTAAAAGTTTGTGCAAGTGGTTTTCCATGGGGAAAAGATTGTACGCGTAAAGGTACCGAGGCACTAGCTGCAATGATAACAGAGGCATATGGTAGAATGCTGAAAGAGTATCAGACAAGATTTACTTATGTTGGTGATAAGGAATATCCAAAAGGAACTGATGTAAACTTAAATTTCCCATTCCGTGACACTTCAAGAGGGGATGCCGTGAGTAAGGAAGTTTTGCGCGTGCCATTCTTTAGAGAAAAAACAGATGCTGAAAGACAAGCAGATAGCCAAGCAGGTTCATCGGATTACAGACCTAGTAAGGATCAAACACTTAAAACAGGAATGCCTACAGAAGGTGCGTATCCTGCGGTAACAGACGGGGAGGTATATGGAAAAGCTACTGGACATGTTGGGCGAAATGACAATAACATTTTGTATTTATTACTAGGAGGGGCATTGATTTATTTATTAACAAAGAAAAAATAACATTTAAAAACAAAATAAAGATGAAAGAATTAATAACAAAAGTTGATAGTTTTTTACTAAAGCCATTAAGTGGTAATGGTGCAGGGACAAGTATTGCGACCTTTTTGGTTTTAGGATTGGGAGCAGTGATTTTATCCGTGTACATGGGCTGGATTAAAATCAAAGGAAAAAGAAGAGGCTGGTAATTATTAACTAAAAAAGTATAGAAATGGCGTATAATAATGGATATAGTAATGGTTGGGGTGGAAATCCCAACCCTAATTTTAACCGAGGTTATGACCGAGGTTATAATAATCAGAGACAACCTAAAAAACATTCTGGGGCTAAAGCTGGACAATCCAAGAATGGAAGGTTTTATGTTACGGCTTGGAATTATTCAAAGCAAAGAGGACTAATCACAGTTAGAGCATTTGAAAACTCTAAGAGTGTGCGCTCGGAGTCTCCAAACACTGGAAATAGATTTATAACCACGATGTTTGAGGTATTTTACAAAAAGACAGGCGCAAAGGTTCTAGAAATAGCAAGTTTCAATGTGAATACTGGAAAAGTGTATTTACAAAAGCTAGGAATGGTAATTTCAACTAAAGCACCTAATGGTGGATATTTCGGACAAATTAAAACTAGATAGTTATGTTTAAAAATATTAGAAGTTTGATGAAAAGTATTCCAACATTGTTGAAATATGTGCAATGTGCAAAAATTTGCTTGCACCATGCGTATGAGGCAAAAAAGAGATAGATACGCTTTTTGATGATGTGGAGGGCAACGAGCCAGAGTACTTGAATGAAGAAGAACTTGCGGGTGTTCCTACGGATAAGGAACATATGTGGTAAAATATTGAGAGATGACAAGTAAATTAATTACAAGTGTTTTAATTGCAGTGGTTTACATTGGAATGATTATGTTATCAGATGTGTTGAAGGACCACATTAAAGATAGTTTTAAAGGATGAAGTTTTTAAGTGATTTGATGAAGAATAGTAAGCTATTGGCGTTATCGCTGATAGCTTTTATAATATTTTTGTTAGTTCGTAGATTTAATAGAGTTGTAACTGTTGTTAAACAAAAAATGGAGGATGCAAAGCCTTTGGTTTTAAAGGAAAAAACTACAGAACAGTTTGTGAAGACAAATTTTAGATTTTGGTCTGAAATGTTTAAAATGTTTTTTTCGGTTGGATCCTTTGACCCTTATTATGTTACACATGGTGTAAGAACGTTTAAAACTCCATTGGAATATGGGATAGAGTTGGGGAAAAGTATTGTTCCAATTAAGACAAAACCAAAGTTAAACAATCAACCTAAGAGCTCCGCACCAAGTCCAAAGTTAAATAATCAACCTAAGATACCCGCACCAAAACCAAAGCTTCACCCAGAGTGGCAAAAGGTTTTGGATAAATTTAATAAATCGTTATATGGGCAATAAGAGAAGAAATAAAAGAAGAGATAAAAAAATGACATATTTAAAAGCAATTGCCCTGCTAGCTGGAAGTTGGTGGGCTTATAAAATATCAAAACCAAAGTCTAAAGTGGAATTTGGAGAATTGGAACTTGTGGGCGTTGATATTGTGGAAAATTTAGATTTTGAAAAATATAAAGATGAGCGTCTACAAATAAATGGTTTTGATGCTGGTTCAAATTTATTTATTGAGAAAAAAGTATTTGAAAAGGCTTTGTCATTAGTGAAAAGTGGTAAAATGAAAACCAATCACATGGCGGCTATTCTTGCTAATATAATGATAGAATGTCATTATAATGAAGTTTTAGACGAGGAGCCAAGTCGTAAATGGTGGAATGAAAATTATTTTGGTGATTTGAAATATACACCTAGAAATTATTTTGGATATAGATATGGTAATTCTTCTAAATCTAGAAATGGAGGAAAAAAAGGTAAAGAGATTGGTAATAAATCTTTTGAAGATGGATATACTTTTAGAGGACGAGGATTGTGTCAGCTTACTGGACGATTTTTGTATGAAAAGTTTTCGAAGGTTAATGGGGTTGACGCTGTATCAAATCCAGATTTAGCGAGGGATTTTGATATGAATTTTAATTATATGGTTTGTGCATTTATGCATTGGAAAGGTGCTTTATTTAATGGTTATAATTTAAATAGAGTTATGCCAGAAAATAGTTTGGAATTTTCTAAGTCTAGAATGATTTTAAATTATGGTGAGTATGTTTCTAAGAAAATAAGAACCACTTAATAAATTCAAATGGAATGGCGTTTTATAAATTGTTAAATAAATTTTTAGAAGATGACACAGCGAGAAAAAAGAAAAATTAAGTTTTGGTTATTCATCTTTTTAATAATCTATCTATTATTTAGATTGACCAAAAAGACGAGTATAAAGGAGAAAGTAAGCACAGGAGATAATTCCTTGTTGCCACTGGATACAAATAAATTCAAGGAACCTGTGAGTTTGCCCAAAGTAGAAAAACCAAAGTTTGATAAGGTTTTTGCAAAAGGCGGTTCTGCAGTGAGAAATGAAAAAGCATTTAGTCAAAAAGTTGATGATATGATGCAATCAGAAAAACAGAAGGGAAAAATACCAGTAAAAAGTGATGTGGTTAAAAAACTGCAGGAGGAGCAGGCAAATGATTTTTGTTCTGAATGTGAGGAAGAAAAGAGAAGGGAGCAGGAAGAAAGAAAGCGTAAAGAACAAGAAGAAATTAGAAAGAAGTTGCTTGAGAAGAAAAATAATTGCAACCAAATAAGTGAAGTTCCTGTAAAATTTCATTATGATTGTGAGGAGCCCGAGAAAGTTAAAATAACTGGCATGGGTGGACTTGCTCTATTTAGAATGCCATCAACTGGGCATTGCAGGGTATTAAATTTATATGGTGAAACTACACGTGTAATTCAGAGTTATAATGATGGGGAAAAAGAATATCTTGTTGAGCATGGGCATTATATAGATTTGTTGGGATATGTAAAGGCGCAGGTTTCAAATATTCAGCTTGATAGTAATGGGGGTTTTGAACAATTGAGTTAAACAAAAAATAAAGAGATATGACAAATTTTGTAGATAGGACAAAGATTTATAGTATATTAGGATTTACGGGGGCGGTTTCGTTTGATGAGCTAAAACCGCTTCTAGCAAGTTTATTGGCTATTGTGCTTGATTTTGCGTATAGCTTTGCAAAAAAGAAAATTAAAGATTTAAAAGATAAAAAAGATGAGTGATTGTGTGATAGTTATTGATAATAGAAAGTTTAGGAGTGAGCTTTTGTGTCGAGAGGTTTCTACAATTGATTTATCGGATAATTGTTATTATCAAGTAGGTCCATATTTTTATACCGCTAATGCATTTAAGCGTTATTTGATTGACAAGTCTCATTATGTTATTTATAAAAGGTTGATACCATTGGACGGAGAACCTGTGAAAGATTTACCAAATTTTATAGATGGATATGATTCAAATTCAGCGATTTTGTTAAGTTATAATGTTGGAACTTTTTATGATGGTTTTGTTGTAACGAAGAATAAAAACGGATATCACTTTAGAAATAGTACTAGTAAATTTGTTGGAGTTTATTTAGATGTACCAGATCCGTACAGTAATGAAGTATGCCAATTAGAATCTGGACAGGAATTTGATTATAAAGGATCAGGACCATTTGTTTTATATAATGGAGATGAAGAAATAAGGGGCATTGAATAATGAGCCATAAGAACGATTATAGCTGTATAGTTTTCGGATCATTCGGGGTATTCAAAATGCAATATGTGCATGATTTGTATAAGTTTAGCCAGTGGCTTGATAGTTCCAAGTTTAGAGATTGGAAATATTTTAATGTGTATGACCGTAGGACTGGGGAGTATTTAAGACGCTTCTATAACGGAAACTATATACCGAGGTTTTTAAATTAGTTTGTTATAATAATGAGAGAGACTGCACCTTTGTTGGTGTGGTTTCTTTTTTTTTATCTTTTTGCTTTGCAATATTTGGCATTTATTTTGATAATGGTATTAACATATTTAAAAATCACTTAAAATTATTATCATGAAAAAAATCTTACTATCATTTGGACTATGTTTAGCCGTAACCGCTGGGTTTGGACAAAGCAAAGAGGCTTATAAAGAAATTAGAAAGTATTACACTGAAAAACAGATAAAATACATTGAAAAAGAGTTAAAAAGCTTTTTTGGTGATGATGGATATACTCGAGATAGGGTTATTTATTTTTGGCAAAATTATGAGGATTACTCATATCCAAAAGGTGAAAAGCAAAAAAAGGCTTATTATAATTATTTCATCTATCCATATATAGGTGAGTTTCCAAATCGTTTATTTTATCAAGTTAGTCTTGTTGAACCTAAATATATAGACTAATGGCACGGAGATTTAAGCATTTGGACTTGCACGATAGGGCGATGATAGAGGCTTATTTAAAAGCTGGCTGGTCTATCTCGAAAATAGCTCGTGAACTGAAAAGGGATAAATCTACTATAAGCAGGGAGGTAAAGAGGAACCGAACGAAAAAAGGAAAATATAAAGCAAAGACAGCACAGACGCTCTATTCTGAAAAGAAAGAGCGTTTTTTGCGTTATAGAAGGTTCACAAAAGAAATTGAGAAAAGAGTAAGACAATTTTTGTATAAAAGATATTCACCGCTCCAAATAGTCGGTTATTGTAAAAGCCTGGGACTGGAAATGGTATCAGTTGAGAGGATTTACCAATATATAAGAGAGGATAAGCGAAAGGGAGGTTATTTGTATAAGTATTGCCGTCACGCTTTGAAAAAGAGAAAGGCGCAAGTTTCTAAAATAGTTGAAAAAATAAAGAACCGCGTAAGTATAGAAGAACGCCCGCAGGTTGTGAATGAGCGTAAGGAGTTCGGACACTGGGAGGGTGATTTGATAGAGGGCAAAAATCATAAGGGTTATTTGCTGACACTTACGGAAAGAGTATCAAGGTTTTTATTTATTAGATATTTACCTAGTAAAAGTGCAGATGTTGTGGCAAATGCGATGAATGATGTGCTGCTTCCATATAAAAAAGTGGTCAAATCAATAACATTGGATAATGGGCTGGAGTTTGCAAGTCATGAGATAGTGGCAAAGAAATTGCAATCAAAGATTTATTTTACAAATCCATACTCTAGTTGGCAAAAGGGACAAATTGAGCATATGAACAAACTTGTTAGACAATATGTAAAAAAAGGTTCGGCAATTACAAAAAGTACCGCTAATAATCTGAAATCGGTGCAAAAAGAGATAAACGATAGACCGTTTAAAGTGTTAAAGTTTTGCAAGCCTCGTGATGTTTTTTTTAATTTTGTGGATAATGTTGCATTTAGGGGTTGAATCTAGCATTAAATTTTTCTCCGTTTAGTTCTCGAGAAACAAAAAACACCGAAGCCAATAGGTATAGAAAAAACGAACTGATTAAAATATTTCGTTGCAATGTAGTAAATTCCGAGAGATTAAAAAAATATTCAATCATGATTTTGGCGAAAATAATGACTGCCAAAAGAGCTCCCATGAAATAAAAACCTACAAAATCAGATTTTTTATTTAAAACAATCATCAGCCCCACCTGAAATGGGACGAACAAGAGTATCCAAAAAAACTGAAATTCAAACCATTTTTCAGGCAAAATTCCTACGCTTTGGCTCCAAAGAAAATGTAGAAAAAGGGCAATAATTAAGGCTATTATGATTTTTAAACCAATTTTCATTTATTAGTATTTTTAACTAATTCGTACAAAAAAAATATAGAAATGAGCATTCCTACAATCGTAAAACCTAGCGTAAACCAGCTAGATTCGGTTTGATAATGCTCGTCACACCACCGCCCTGCCCATGCAGCTAGATACATCACCACACCGATTTGAATTCCTACCGAGGTTAATTGTAACCATGTATTTTTACTTTTGCTTTTCATTTAACTTTATTTAACATTTACTATATTTCTATTCCCTCCTCACTTAACATACCTCTAGTGCCTTCAAAATTAAACATATTTTAGTATTTATCAAGACAATCATTTAATCTCTAGAGTACAAAAAAAAGCCAAATCAGTATACTGATTTGGCTTAAAATTTTATTCAAATTTTATACTTAACATTTACTGTTTCAAACAACGAATAGGGAATCCATCTGCCATAGATCTAGCATCACCACTTGCGGGATCACTTTCAGTCTCATTAAACATAAGTGTCCACGCATGTGAATTATCAATATGCGAACTAGACCAATAATACCCATCTAAGTTAAATTTAGAGAATCCATTAGACCAATTATGCCAGCCTGGAACAGTTAATTTAAGGACATCTTCATTCCACATTGAATTATTTGACAGTGCATCAGAAGAACCTGTTATAGCTTTGTGTAAAGCGACGAAATCATCTTGAGTAGGAACTCTATAGCCTTTAGGACATGGGGTATTACTACCATTTGCTTCCCACAAGTTATAAATTTCCCCAGCTTTTCCTGACACCCAGGTCAATGAACTTCCGTTATTGAAAAATTTATTACTATTAGGATTCGTCCAAGAATCAAACAAAGTGTTAGTATTTGAATATTTAGGCGATGGTCCAGATAGATTGTTCGTATAAGTATCCCATTTCATCAATTCATGCCCATCTGGTTTTCTTTGCCATTGGAAATAAGAACCATACGCTTTCCAATCTTTTTTATTTGCGGCTTGTGTTTCTGGGTTAAATTCTGTAGCCCCCACTCTTGTATACTCTGCCCCTAAGTTGTTATTTAGCCAAATCTTTCCATCGGGCCCTTGCATAGGCATGTAAATAAATTCATGTTCCTTTTCCGACGAACCATACCCTACACAATCTAGAGTAGTTTTATCAAGACATTTATCTGCTACTCCACCTGTTGCGATCAACCGAACTACAAATTGTGTTCCGTTGATTGGAAAATCAAATTTTGCAATTTCATACTCTTCATCAGGCTGAAGTAGTTTTATTTTATATTCTTCAGCTGAAGCTACTTCAGCATTTAAAACCCCTGAACCAGCAAGATTTCCCTCTGGAATTATAAGCGTAAGCTGTGGTGTTTTCCCATCTTCTCCTGGTGCCGCTTTTTGCGTAACACTAATGCTTTTGTAAGCCCCCTCTCCTTGAGAATATGGGATTTTAATTGAAGCTTTTTTAGTTGTATTATTGATTAATCCTTGAATTGTTTTTTCCTTATACTGTAAAGAAAGTATGTATTTAAGTTTTTCTTGCTGTCTCGTATTATTAATCTCTTGCGTTGCATTAAGCTTAAATTCGTCTTTATCATAGCTAAAAACAGCCTTTAAAGGAGAACCTAATTTTGGTTTTTCTAAAAATTTATACGATAGCACAACCGATTGCCCTGGCTCTATACTTACATCGCTATTTTGCCCCGATTCTATTGGAATATTAGTCACTCCACTTGTTAAAGTTACAGCATTTGAAAGATTCAGATTATTAATTGGCTTAGAGGTATTATTTCTAAGCGTAAATTTCACAAAATTTTCTCCAGAGGGTGCATCTTCCATAAAAGCACCACCAAAGCCACTTGCACTTACAATTAGTTCTTTTTTAGTTCCTACACCACACGAACAAAAACATTCCCATCCTACCTGGTCGCCATAATACATTTCTAAACACTTCCTTGTAGTATTATAAATCATGGTTCCTTCTTCTACATTTTGGAACTCACTTCTCTGATCCGAGCTTAATTTTGGAAAAATAACACCTTGAGCTTGTGTTGCTGATAATTTGCTATTATAAAGGACATCCAATATAGCCTTAGGGTCTTCTGTACCTATTCCCACCCTACCATCATTTTGGGCACTCAAAGCTTGAAAGCCAAAAACAAACATTGATGCTAGCAAAACTTTCTGTTTCATATTCATATATTTTAAATTCATAATTTTATCGTATTTGAAAAATATTTTCAATTTATTGTTTTTTCAAATCAATGATGAGCAAATCTTTAGCTCAAAGATTTTTACACCTCAATGCAAAAAGCCGCAAAACTACAAAACATTTAAAGAACTACAAGACTAATAATCAATTTTATCAATAATTCACATCTATTATCCACTTAATTTGTATTTTTGCCCAAATTTATGACAAAAATAGGAAACATCACATTGCCAGACTTTCCATTATTGCTCGCCCCTATGGAGGATGTGAGCGACCCACCGTTTAGACGCGTGTGCAAGGAAAATGGCGCAGATTTAATGTACTCGGAGTTTATTTCGTCTGAGGGACTCATACGAGACGCTATCAAAAGCAAGAAAAAATTAGATATTTTTGATTACGAACGCCCCATAGGAATCCAGATTTTCGGGGGAGATGAGGAGGCGATGGCACTCTCTGCCCGCATTGTAGAAACCGTGAAACCCGATTTGGTAGACATCAACTTTGGTTGCCCTGTCAAAAAAGTCGTGTGCAAAGGTGCTGGTGCAGGCGTTTTAAAAGATATAGATTTAATGGTTCGCCTTACCGAATCGGTAGTGAAATCTACTTCACTACCCGTAACCGTAAAAACTCGTTTGGGCTGGGATCACGATAACATTAATATCTACGAAGTTGCCGAAAGATTGCAAGATGTAGGCATTCAAGCACTTTCTATCCATGGCAGAACTCGTGCACAAATGTACAAAGGCGAAGCCGACTGGTCGGAAATTGCACGAGTGAAAAATAACCCAAGAATCCACATTCCGATTTTCGGAAATGGAGATATTGATTCGCCTGAAAAAGCTTTAGAATACAAAAATCGTTATGGTGTAGATGGCATTATGATCGGGCGCGCTGCGATTGGGTATCCTTGGATTTTTAGAGAAATCAAACATTATCTAAAAACGGGAGAATTGCTCGCTCCGCCTACCATTGCCGAACGCGTAGACGCCGTGAAAAAACACCTTGAGTTCTCATGCGAATGGAAAGGCGAGAAAGTAGGAATTTTGGAAATGCGAAAACATTATTCCAATTATTTTAAGGGCATTCAGCATTTTAAATCATTTAGAAAAGAGTTAGTTTCTCTCGATAATAAAGATGACTTATTTCAGGTTTTGTCTAAAATTATTAAAGAATACGAATCTTAAGAACAATTTTTGATACGCACTAAGGTTATGAGTGATTTTAACTTAGATTCTGCGGTGAACGAAATCACCGAATGTTTGCAAAAAATGCATTCGGAAGGAAAACGCATCATGATTACCTCATCGTTCCAAACGCATAGTTTGCCACTACTACACATCAGCACCCGAGCAATTAAGGATTTGCCCGTGATTTTCATCGATACGGGATTTCATTTTGCCGAAACTTACGCTTTCAGAGATCAAATCGTGAGAGATTGGGGCTTAAACTTAAAAAATGTTCGCTCAAAAACTTCTAAACACCAGCAAGTGAACGAAGACGGACAGTTTCTATACGCCAGCGATACCGACTATTGTTGCCACATCAACAAGGTAGAACCACTCAATACTAGCATCCAAGATTACGACATCTGGATTGCGGGACTGCGTAGAGACCAGACCAAATTCCGAAGCGGATTGGATTATTTTGAAAAACAGAAATCAGGAATCACCAAATACCACCCTATTCTAGACTGGAATTCTAAAATGATTTACGAATACCGAAAGTTACATAATTTGCCCGCACATCCTTTAGAAGAAAAAGGATTCTTCAGCATTGGGTGCTTCCCTTGCACGCAAAGTGTGCACGACGAAAACGAGCGTGGCGGACGCTGGGCTGGGAGCAATAAAACTGAATGTGGCATTCATTTAAATAAATAAAAAAATTATCGATGAGAATATTTATTTCTGGCGGCGCAGGATACCTTGGATACAATTTGGTACGCGCCCTTGAGCAAAACGAAAAAGTAGAAGAAATCATAGTTTTTGATAACCTCTACCGCCAAAACTTAAATTTCTTTATCCTTGGCGAAAAATTAAATAAAACTAAATTCATAAAAGGCGATATTTTAAATGAATTTGAACTTAAAAAGCATTTAAAAAACATCGATGTCGTGTATCATCTAGCAGCCTTTGTGGAGTCTCCGTATTCTTATCGAGATCATTTTAATTACGAGCAAATCAACCATTTCGGCACGGCAACTTTGGTAAATGCTTTGCAAGAAAATTCGCCTAAAAAAGTAATTTTCACTAGCTCTGGCGCAGTATATGGAATGGACATTGAGGCTGACGAAGACACGCCTCCTATGCCACAGAATGCTTATGGCGTTTCTAAATTTAACGCCGAAAAATATTTGGAATTGCTACGCTACGAAATGGATGTTTGCATTTTTAGAATTGCCAATGTCTTTGGGTTTAATCCGATGTTCAGATTCGACAGCGTGATTAATAATTTAATTTTCGACGCACTGCTTTACAATAAAATTAAAATCAACGGCAATGGGGAAAACATCACACCTTTTGTGCACCTCGACACCGTAACTCAGCGTTTGGCACAAGCAGCTTTCCAAGAGGAGCCTAAAATCGAGAATTTGGTAGAATACAATCAATCGGTAAATACTGTGCGAGATATCTTACTAGAATCCTTTGAAAATCTAGAGTTCCAATATTTAAACACGCAACAAAAAATGAGTAGCTATCAAATCACTTCGCTCTACCACCCTACTCACAACGAAAATTTCAAAGCACGCGTTTTGGAATGCTTACAAGATTTTAAATCCAATTTTAAGCTATAAAACAAAGGCTCGCCAATGGCGAGCCTTTTAATTTTTCTTTTCAAATAAATATTAATTCACATATTCTGTAGAAATATTGAATTGAATACGGATTTCATCTCCAGTTTTAATGGTTCCAAACATATACACAGGAGGCTCCACTTTATAATCAGTCATTTTCATCATGATGTAACCAGTAATCGTAAATCCACGATCGGTATCATAAACCTTTACAGGCACGCTAATCGCCTTAGTCACACCATTTATCGTGATTGAGCCATTTACAGTTGTGTTTCCGCTTAAAGTATCAATAGTGAGGGCTTTAAACACAATTTCTTTATACTTATCCGCATTCAGTGCATTGTAAGCATTTTGATCCATGGCAGCTTTCCCACTCTTGAGCGAACGCACAGGGAACACAAATTTAACATCGTTGATGGAGCTATTGCCAGCATTGGCAGTAAAGACTCCGTTATCAGAAATCATTTCCCAATCGTGCAAGGTAGAAGTCCCTGTAATGGTGATATTCACATCTCTTGAAACGATTTTTTGTGCTTTCACACTCATTGAAACAAAAAATAAGCAAACAAAAGCAAGGCTAATTTTAAATAAATTTTTCATGACAAAATATTTTTTGATTTTTTCTTGTCATAAATTTAGCCATAAAATTTTAAAAATCCACAATTTCCAATGTTAAATTTTAAATTTAATTAAATGTAGACAAAACAATTAGCCCTAATTTTCCATTTGTTTTAATTTTTGCATAAACTCTTGGGCAAAAACTTTTTGATCTTTCCTAAGCTCCTCCAGCGTTTCGGGCAAAATATAAGCAAACAACACCTCTTTTTTATCGTTCAGAAAAATAAGCTCCTGCTTCTCTCCATTTTTAATCAATTGAGAAAAAACCTCCCACATCGATTGCTCTCGTTCTTTGAGCAAGTTAAAAAAGGCATCTGCCTGAATGATGATCTGTTTCATAGAAAAAGATTTAATTTAAATTTTAAACACACAAAAATCGAAATTTTTGCCTATTTATTCTATATTTCTTTTTACAGAATCTTCTTTTTTTCGGATAAAAAAATAAAAAACATTGATTTAATATTTTTTGCAACGACAAATCAACTCTCCCCTGAAAAATACAGAGCTAAGAAATGAAATTAAAAAATATTCGTTTTTTATCTTGTTTCGCAAAGCCAATTTATATATTTTGCGTTGCAATTATCAACCTAAATCAGATGCGGGCAACTGAATGAACAAACCGCCCAAAAATTGAAATGGAAAGATATGAGGAAATTAAAAAAATCTTGGCTGAAAATCCTAACGGCGTTACCATCGACCTGAACACCATGCAAGAGCCTAAGGATAAATTTTGGTGCGTAGCACTGAAGGAAACTCAAAACAAC
This sequence comes from Ornithobacterium rhinotracheale DSM 15997, assembly GCF_000265465.1. Taxonomy (NCBI): domain Bacteria; kingdom Pseudomonadati; phylum Bacteroidota; class Flavobacteriia; order Flavobacteriales; family Weeksellaceae; genus Ornithobacterium; species Ornithobacterium rhinotracheale. Next base: position 1,654,205 of record NC_018016.1, on the reverse strand, counting down.
TTCAATGATGAGGATTTGAAAAAAGTGATTGAAATTGCCAAAAAGACCACAAACATTGTGGGTGGTGGACTGAAAAATGGAAAGTTTTATCTGGACGCTGTAATGCTAGTGGAAGATGAAGAGGAAGCAACACGCATGGGAATTGAAAACGGACAAATTGCGATTTTTAATCTCGCCACAAGAACATCAAAAAGATTAATTGATTAAAAGGGGGTAACATTCCCCTATTTTTTTATCCCACTTCAATCAACATTGTTGCATTTTTATTGCAAAATTAAATTCGAATGAACCTTCCAAAAAAACAAAATATCATAAAACAAAAAAAGCACTGAAAATTCAGTGCTTTTGGTGGCGCCTTTTGCTGGGCTCGAACCAGCGACCCTCTGATTAACAGTCAGATGCTCTAACCAACTGAGCTAAAAAGGCTTTTCTTTCGTTTTGGGATTGCAAATATAAAAACTATTTTTTAATCTGCAAAACTTTTTTTATTTTTTTATTTCTTTCAATTCAACCGTTGACTTCTCTCAAACGGATTGCAAATATACGCATAGATTTTAATTCTGCAAATTATTTCTCGATTTTTTTTTAATTCCTACATTCAAAACACAAATGCAACGCTTAAATAATTTAAAACTAAAAGCGTATGCAAAGAGAAGAAATCAGACCTTTTTTGGTAGTACAGAAGTTTGTACCCATTCCCGTAAATCATTTAGAACCTAAGCAGTACATATATGAATATGGTATTGTAGTACAGGTGTTGAAACAAGAAAATAATATTGAGGTATTATTTTCTGGTCGTTCGTGGATAACTTTTAAACCTAAGGATATTTTATATCATCGTGTGGCTGTGAAAAAAGAAGAAACCGATTTTTTTATAGAAAGCCGATAGGCTTTTGAGTGGGCTCGTCTCAAGTATCGGTAAAATCTAACGGCAAAAATCCCTGTAAATGCGACAATATCAAGAGGTTAATAATTATTATTTGTGTGAAAAGGTTCAGCTTAGACCTACTAGCCTATTGCATTATAGTTATGTGATGGATTTACGAAATTATGAAGTAGGCCATACTCCTACTTTACGCCAAAATCTAAACAAGGAAAAAACAGAATTAGATGAGTTAAACGCACTAGATGATATTTCAGAGTTTGGTTCAATTGTTAAATATGCTGAAAAGTGTGTTGAGTTGTATAAGGAGAAACAACAAGAAGTGTATAATGAGAAAGGGCATGTTTTAAAGGATTTAGGAACGCTCTCGGATACTCAAGTAAGGAATATAAAGAAGTATGCTATTTTATTTGCTGACGCAACGAAATCAAACAAGGACAAATATTTATCTTTTGTAACCTTGACCTTGCCCAGTGCCCAAAAGCACCATGATAGAGTGTTGCGTAAAATACTTGCTAAGTATCTTGACCATTTAAAAAAGGTCTATGGTTTAAAAAATTATCTCTGGAAAGCGGAGACGCAGAAGAATGGAAATATTCATTTTCATGTTTTGATTGATACGCAAATCCCTCGTGAGGATATTCAGCGCATATGGAACCAGTATATAAATAAATATGGTTATGTTGATAGATATTCTGAAAAGATGAACCGCTTAACGGCTAAAGAATATATGGCTAAGTATTCAAAAAATTATAAATCAGAAAAAGACTGCATACTAGCTTACCAGCGTAATAAAAAAATGGGTTGGAGCAATCCCCCAAGTACTAAAATTGAAACGCCAAAGAGTAAACGAAATATAGTTGCGTATGTGGTGAAATATCTATTAAAGCAAGAAGAAAATAAACGCCCAGTAATTGGTGCGGTGTGGGGCGCATCAAATAAGGTAAAAAAACTCAATTATTTAAATTTTGAAGTTAGCAGTTATTTAGAGGAGTTAAACCACTTGCGGGGAAAATTGGAGTATGTGCCTACTGCTATTCAATTTGTAGAGTTGTATAAAGGTAAAGTATATCAGATGATCCGCAAGGGATATAAAAAATTAAACGAGCATTTAAAAATTTATAATAAAGCCATAAGACAGTTATTAGATACCGATTTGAGTATAAATTTAGACCAGTTAATCCAATTAATTTATGAAAAACAATACACAGAACTTGCAAATAATTAGTGCTAAGGAGCTAGCTAATTATTTAGGCGTAAGCTATTCCACTGCACGCATGATAAAAAAAGATATTTTAAGCCACTATAAAAAGAAATATCTAACGCTAAAGCTCGTAAAAAAATATTTTGATGATTAGTGTCAAAAATTGGTATAAATCGCTTAAAAGTGGTAAAAATCGCTAGATTTTAAAAAGTGCTTTTGCATGCTTAATATCTTTGTTTCAGAAATTTAAAATAAGATATAAAAATGAGAGTAACATTAGCAAAAGCAACCGAGGTGCTGGAAGTTAAGGAAAGTGCAGCGGGTTTGATTTTAAAAGGTAATTCAAGTACCGATTTCGGACAGGTGCAAATTGAGTCTTACCTAGTAGATGAAACCTTTACTAAAAAGGTTTTGGTGCCAAAGATGAGCGTTAAGCTATTTACAGAATTGTTGGGCGTTCATTTTGTTAAATTGCAAACAACAATTGGTAGCGACAAAGTAGCGGTAATTCCTTTTTCTAAATCTGGAAGTTTGCCATTAGGTGACAAAACTTACATTGAGTTCCATGTATCGGGTGGACAAGCACAGAATGTAACTGCAGAAACATTTGAGGCTATTGGAAGTGCAGAGCCTATTTATGTGCAACAAGTGAAGCTTGACCAAAATATATCTGTAAAGGATGTTGATGTATTAGCATTTGATTATTTGGTAGCTGAAAAGACACCAAATGAATTGCAAGTTATCAATGCACAGGGCAAAACAAGGATTTCGCAACTACAACTTGATTATGCAAAAAATGCAAGGATTGATGAGTTATCGAAATTACCTGCATTGGATTTAACAGGCTTATACACCTTAGCAGTGTATAAAAATGTAGGAGAAGAATTTACATTCTATTTGTTAGACGCAAAATAATATTGAAATGATTGGAGCAGTAACAGCGGTAAGTAGTTTAATTGGAAGTGTGGGGGGCGGTAACGCCTCCGGCTCCTCTCTTGGTCAATTTGGAGGAAAGATAGTAGGCGGTGTATTAAGTAAGATAACTGGGGGGTTAGATAGCGTTTTGGCAAACGGCTTTGATTTGCATTGTTGGGGCTCGAGCTGGTCGCCTAGTAGAGCGATGAAAGAAGGAACCACAATCGTTGAATGGATTATTGAACAATCTGGGTTTACTAAGGTAGCCAGTGCTGACAATTTTAATAAGGCGTTACTTTATTTAAAAGTCTGCGCTTCTGGTTTTCCATGGGGAAAGGATTGTACGAGAAAAGGAACTGAAGCATTGGCGGCTATGATAACTGAGGCTTACGGGAGATTGCTTAAGGAGTATCAGACTAAGTTTGCCTATGTTGGTGATAAAGAATATCCAAAAGGAACTGATGTAAACTTAAATTTCCCATTCCGTGACACTTCAAGAGGGGATGCCGTGAGTAAGGAAGTTTTGCGCGTGCCATTCTTTAGAGAAAAAACAGATGCTGAAAGACAAGCAGATAGCCAAGCAGGTTCATCGGATTACAGACCTAGTAAGGATCAAACACTTAAAACAGGAATGCCTACAGAAGGTGCGTATCCTGCGGTAACAGACGGGGAGGTATATGGAAAAGCTACTGGACATGTTGGGCGAAATGACAATAACATTTTGTATTTATTACTAGGAGGGGCATTGATTTATTTATTAACAAAGAAAAAATAACATTTAAAAACAAAATAAAGATGAAAGAATTAATAACAAAAGTTGATAGTTTTTTACTAAAGCCATTAAGTGGTAATGGTGCAGGGACAAGTATTGCGACCTTTTTGGTTTTAGGATTGGGAGCAGTGATTTTATCCGTGTACATGGGCTGGATTAAAATCAAAGGAAAAAGAAGAGGCTGGTAATTATTAACTAAAAAAGTATAGAAATGGCGTATAATAATGGATATAGTAATGGTTGGGGTGGAAATCCCAACCCTAATTTTAACCGAGGTTATGACCGAGGTTATAATAATCAGAGACAACCTAAAAACATTCTGGGGCTAAAGCTGGACAATCCAAGAATGGAAGGTTTTATGTTACGGCTTGGAATTATTCAAAGCAAAGAGGTATGATAACTGTTAAAGCATTTGAAAACTCTAAGAGTGTGCGTTCAGAGTCTCCAAACACTGGAAATAGATTTATAACTATGATGTTTGAGGCTTTCTATAAAAAGACTGGCGCAAAGGTTTTAGAAATAGCAAGTTTCAATGTGAATACTGGAAAAGTGTATTTGCAAAAGCTGGGAATGGTAATTTCAACTAAAGCACCTAATGGTGGATATTTCGGACAAATTAAAACTAGATAAGTTATGTTTAAACAATTGAAAGGATTATTTAAATCATTGCCGTTGTTATTGAAGTATGTACAATGTGCAAAAATATGTTTGCATCATGCGCACGAGGCAAAAAAAGAGATAGATACACTCTTTGATGATGTGGAGGGTAATGAACCTGAGTATCTTCAGAATGAGGATCCAGATAAGGAGCATTTGTGGTAATTTGATTTGTTGAGATGAGGATGTTAAGTAGTGTTGTAATGGCGGTTATATACATTGGAATGATTATGCTTTCTGATGTCTTAAAGGACCAAATAAAAGAAACATTTAAGTAATGAAGTTTTTGAGTGATTTAACAAATGTATTAAAGCTATTGGGGGTTGCTCTGGTAGCTTTAATCATATGGATGGCATTTAAGGGATTTCAAAAGACTGTGCTTTTGGGCAAAGACGGCATACCTGATAAAATTTCGGAGGCTTTTAGACAAAAGACATCTAAAGAGCAATTTCGTATTTATTTAGATTATTGGGCGGTGCGTGCTAAATGGTTCTTTTTTGGAAGTTATCCAAAGCTAAGTAATGAGCAGGTAAAGCAGTTAAGAAATGAAAACAAGAATTTAGGAAGTTTTGTGGGGAGATTTTTTCAAGAACAACAAAAGTTATTGGAAAAATACGATTTGCAAAAAGAAAATAGATACCAACATTAATGAGAAAAAATAGAGATAAAAAAATGACATATTTACAAGCAATTGCCCTGCTAGCTGGAAGTTGGTGGGCTTATAAAATATCAAAACCAAAGTCTAAAGTTGAGTTTGGAGAATTGGAACTAGTGGGCGTTGATATTCCAAATACAGAGAGTGAGACTAAAAGTGTTTTATCTATGCTTTTAGTACCTAATGGATTGAGATTTGCCAAAGGATATAATTCATATGCTGATTGGGGTTATACTTTGTTTGATATATTAATAAATCAAATTAAAAGTGGTGATTTGTTGATAAATCAAGCATCTTATATAATGGCTACAGCATATCATGAAATGGGTCAATTTAGTTTATTGCGTGAGCGTTATAATGATAAAATTTCTGTTTTGAAGAAAACGCTTAAAGGGGATAAATTAAGGGAGTTTAACGAGTTTTTGAAGATTGCAGATACATTTGGTGTTAGTGCTGAAAAGGCTGTGTACATGGAGTGGAAGTATGGCGTACAATCTTGGTGTTATAATCCAGCTAGTAGAAGAAAGAATTTAAGTAATAAATATAAAGGTGATGGAGCTCGTTTTTTTGGTCGTGGATATTGCCAGTGGACTGGTAGGCATTTATATACTAAGTTTAAAGAGTTTTCTGGTGTAGATGTTTTGTCAAATCCAGATTTAATAGTAAATGATAAGCGTTTAAATGCTTTAATGACCATAAAAATGATGATGGCTGATAAACCTAATAATTTAACGGGTGTTTCTTTAAAGCTTTATTGTAATGAAAATAAAACAGATTATTACAATGCAAGAAGGGTTGTTAATTCTACAGATAGAGCAAAAGATATAGCCTCTTATGCTCAAAAGTTTGAAAATGTTTTTAATTCTTATTTAAAAAAATAGGTTATGACACAGCGAGAAAAAAGAAAAATTAAGTTTTGGTTATTCATCTTTTTAATAATCTATCTATTATTTAGATTGACCAAAAAGACGAGTATAAAGGAGAAAGTAAGCACAGGAGATAATTCCTTGTTGCCACTGGATACAAATAAATTCAAGGAACCTGTGAGTTTGCCCAAAGTAGAAAAACCAAAGTTTGATAAGGTTTTTGCAAAAGGCGGTTCTGCAGTGAGAAATGAAAAAGCATTTAGTCAAAAAGTTGATGATATGATGCAATCAGAAAAACAGAAGGGAAAAATACCAGTAAAAAGTGATGTGGTTAAAAAACTGCAGGAGGAGCAGGCAAATGATTTTTGTTCTGAATGTGAGGAAGAAAAGAGAAGGGAGCAGGAAGAAAGAAAGCGTAAAGAACAAGAAGAAATTAGAAAGAAGTTGCTTGAGAAGAAAAATAATTGCAACCAAATAAGTGAAGTTCCTGTAAAATTTCATTATGATTGTGAGGAGCCCGAGAAAGTTAAAATAACTGGCATGGGTGGACTTGCTCTATTTAGAATGCCATCAACTGGGCATTGCAGGGTATTAAATTTATATGGTGAAACTACACGTGTAATTCAGAGTTATAATGATGGGGAAAAAGAATATCTTGTTGAGCATGGGCATTATATAGATTTGTTGGGATATGTAAAGGCGCAGGTTTCAAATATTCAGCTTGATAGTAATGGGGGTTTTGAACAATTGAGTTAAACAAAAAATAAAGAGATATGACAAATTTTGTAGATAGGACAAAGATTTATAGTATATTAGGATTTACGGGGGCGGTTTCGTTTGATGAGCTAAAACCGCTTCTAGCAAGTTTATTGGCTATTGTGCTTGATTTTGCGTATAGCTTTGCAAAAAAGAAAATTAAAGATTTAAAAGATAAAAAAGATGAGTGATTGTGTGATAGTTATTGATAATAGAAAGTTTAGGAGTGAGCTTTTGTGTCGAGAGGTTTCTACAATTGATTTATCGGATAATTGTTATTATCAAGTAGGTCCATATTTTTATACCGCTAATGCATTTAAGCGTTATTTGATTGACAAGTCTGATTATGTTATTTATAAAAGGTTGATACCATTGGACGGAGAACCTGTGAAAGATTTACCAAATTTTATAGATGGATATGATTCAAATTCAGCGATTTTGTTAAGTTATAATGTTGGAACTTTTTATGATGGTTTTGTTGTAACGAAGAATAAAAACGGATATCACTTTAGAAATAGTACTAGTAAATTTGTTGGAGTTTATTTAGATGTACCAGATCCGTACAGTAATGAAGTATGCCAATTAGAATCTGGACAGGAATTTGATTATAAAGGATCAGGACCATTTGTTTTATATAATGGAGATGAAGAAATAAGGGGCATTGAATAATGAGCCATAAGAACGATTATAGCTGTATAGTTTTCGGATCATTCGGGGTATTCAAAATGCAATATGTGCATGATTTGTATAAGTTTAGCCAGTGGCTTGATAGTTCCAAGTTTAGAGATTGGAAATATTTTAATGTGTATGACCGTAGGACTGGGGAGTATTTAAGACGCTTCTACAATGGAAACTATATACCAAGATTTTTAGATTAATTTTTCATAGTTTGTTTCTCATTAGAAAGAGACTGCACCTTTGTTGGTGTGGTTTCTTTTTTTTTTATCTTTTTGCTTTGCACTATTTGGCATTTGTTTTGATAATGGTATTAACATATTTAAAAATCACTTAAAATCATGAAAAAAATATTACTATCATTTGGATTATGTTTAGCCGTAACCGCTGGATATGCACAAAGCAAGGAGGCAAAAAAAGAAATAAGAAAGTACTACACTGAAAAACAGATTAAGTACATTGAAAAAGAGTTAAAAGAATATATAAGTAATTGTGATGATATTTTGAATTTATCTAATTCTTTAGATGAGAAACTTTTTAAGAATAAAGGGCATTTGATTGCTTATTTTGATTTTTTTATTAATCCACTTTATGATGATTTTTGTACGAAGGGTGAGGTTTATGGATATGGTTTGAAGATAAGTAGATTAATAAATGGTGAGTGATGGCACGGAGATTTAAACATTTAGATTTGTGTGAAAGGGCTAAAATAGAGGCGTATTTAACGGCTGGTTGGTCTATCTCTAAAATAGCCCGTGAACTGAAAAGGGATAAATCTACGATAAGCCGTGAAGTGAGGAGGAACCGAACGAAGAAAGGAAAGTATAAAGCAAAGACTGCACAGACGCTCTATTCTGAAAAGAAAGAGCGTTTTTTGCGTTATAGACGCTTTACAAAAGACATTGAGAAAAGAGTAAGACAATTTTTGTATAAAAGATATTCGCCCCTGCAGATTGTGGGGTATTGCAAAAAAATGGGGTTTGCTATGGTTTCAGTGGAAAGAATTTACCAATATATAAGGGCTGATAAATTGAAAGGTGGTAAATTATATAAATATTGCAGGCACGCTTTGAAAAAGAGAAAGGCACAGGTTTCTAAAATTGTTGGAAAGATAAAGAACCGCACTAGTATAGAAGAACGCCCGCAGGTTGTGAATGAGCGTAAGGAGTTCGGACACTGGGAGGGTGATTTAGTAGAGGGCAAAAATCATAAGGGTTATTTGCTGACACTTACGGAAAGAGTATCAAGGTTTTTGTTTGTAAAGTATATACCAAATAAAACAGCTGATGTGGTCGCTCGTGCTATTATTGATGTGTTACTTCCTTATAAAAAAGTGGTCAAATCAATAACCGTGGATAATGGTTTAGAGTTTTCAAATCATGAGATAGTGGCAAAGAAATTGCAATCAAAGATTTATTTTACAAATCCATACTCTAGTTGGCAAAAGGGACAAATTGAGCATATGAACAAACTTGTTAGACAATATGTAAAAAAAGGTTCGGCAATTACAAAAAGTACCGCTAATAATCTGAAATCGGTGCAAAAAGAGATAAACGATAGACCGTTTAAAGTGTTAAAGTTTTGCAAGCCTCGTGATGTTTTTTATACATTTGTGGAAAATGTTGCATTTAGTGCTTGAATCTAGCATTTTTTACATCTAATGCATCTCTCAGCGAATTCCCAAAGACATTAAACGCGAGCACAAGCAATAGAATACACAGCCCTGGCAAGAATGCTAAATACTGCATTCCCAGCAAAATATGTGTATAATTTTCTTTAATTATATTCCCCCAGCTAGGTGTTGGCGGCTGAGCTCCGATACCTAAAAAACTTAGTCCACTTTCTACCAAAATAGCGGCAGCAAAATTAGCCGCAGAGATTACAATCACTGGCGCCACAACATTAGGCAAGATTTCTTTAAACATAATTCGGGCATTGCTCATGCCTAAACTTTGTGCAGCTTCCACAAATTCCTTCTTTCTAAAGCTTAGAAATTGCCCACGAACGACTCTCGCTACTTCTACCCACATGGTGAGCCCCACGGCAATAAAAATCTGCCAAAACCCTTTTCCTATCGCCAAAGTGATCGCCATCACGAGCAAAAGCGTAGGGATCGACCACACAACATTGATGAGCCACATAATTGCCGCATCTGTTTTCCCACCATAGTAGCCTCCTAGTGCCCCCAGCACAATTCCTACAAGCAAAGAAATTGCTACGGCAATAAAACCTATGAAAAACGATATTCTAGTCCCGACCAAAAGTCTTGAATAAAAATCCCGCCCAAAACTATCGGTGCCGAGATAGAATTTTTGGGTATAAATAAAGTCTTTAGTTATATCTTCTAATTTAATATTTTTCTCTGTCCAGATTTTTAAGTCTTTTTCTTTGGGCTCAGCTTGCAATCCATCTCCTATATAAGGTATATAAATGATTTGCTCTCCCTTAATTTGGTATTGCGTGATTGGAATTTCCTCAAAATCCTGTTTTTTTCCCAAAAAATAATCGCTGAATGTTCTGCCTGGTGTATAATCGCTCAACGGAACTTTTAACATTAATTGCTTATAGCCTATGGGCTTATATTTAAGCACTACTTGCTGCAGTGCTGCATCTTTGGTATAATCTGTTGCTAGCACATAACAAAACACGCTGGCAATGGCAGCTAGGACGATAACGACCAAGGCTGCGATTGCCAGTGCATTTTTTTTTAGTTTTTGAATGGAATGATAAAATACCGATTTCCCGTGATTTGACATTATTTAATATCCCTTAATACATTAATTGATTCTTGTAAATAAATGTCTTTTCCTAGGGCTTTGTGCCAATCTTTTCTGCGAGCTTGTAGCACGGTATCTTTTTTCACGAGATTTTGCTCATAGTTTGGAGAAGAGATTTTTAAGCCGTTGGTGTACTTGCTTAAATTTTCAAACTTCTTGGCCTGTTTTTCTTTTTCATCAAAATCTGCTTTGAATTTTTCGTAATTCAAATTCGCAGATTTGTCTTTATCTATTCTCTTCATCCATTGAGCATAATCCTCAATTTCTTGAATTTGTTTCATTTTAGACAATCTCGCTTTACTATTTGCTTTGATTTTAGCCATATCAATTGGCTTGCTCCACACATTGTACTTTGCTGGCTCAATTTGATCCCAAGGCAAGGCTGAATTTTCTGAACCTTCAGAAATATCTAAATAGGTATATCTGTCTGGAATCACAATATCCGAAGCCACTCCTTTTAGCTGTGTAGAACCTCCGTTTACACGATAGAATTTTTGAATGGTGAATTTCAACGCACCGTATTCGCTATCGTTTTGTAAGAACCAATTAATCGGCTTGATTGTCTGCACGGTTCCTTTTCCATAAGTTTGTGGGCTTCCCACAATCACGGCACGCTTATAATCTTGCAAAGCGGCAGCCATAATTTCTGATGCCGATGCCGAAAATTCGTTTACCATCACCACCATTGGCCCGTCCCATACTACGCCTTGCATATCATCATCATACTGCTTTTCGGCACCATTACTCATGCGCACCTGCACCACAGGACCTTTTGGAATAAAGTGCCCTACGATTTCCACACACTCTGCTAAATCTCCACCTCCATTGTTTCTAAGATCGAACACTAATCCTTTGATTCCACTTTCTTTCAAATACTCAATTTGTTTTTTCACATCATCAGACGCGTCGTGTCCTTTTCCGTCGTAGTTCAGATAGAACGAAGGTAAATTCAACACGCCGTATTTATTCCCTTTATCATCGGTTACCACGGCACTTTTGGCAAAAGTTTCTTCTAGTTCTATAATGTCGCGCACGATTGGAATTTGCTTGAACGAACCGTCTTTTTTCTTCACTGTCAGGATCACTTTGCTTCCTTTTTTACCACGAATCAATCGAATGGCATCTTCCAAAAGCATTCCCACAACATTCACAGGCTCTTCTCCCTCTTGTGCCACTTTGGTAATTTGGTCATCTACTTCCAAATCTCCTTGTTTCCACGCAGGCCCACCTACTACAACTTTGGTAATCGTTGGATAGCCTTTTTTATCCATCAATTGCGCACCAATCCCTTCGATTTGTCCAGACATTGCCACTTCAAAATCCTCGTTTTCCTTTGGTGAAAAATAGTCGGTGTGTGGGTCGTATTGATGTGTAAAGGCATTGATGTAAATCGAATTCCATTCAGATTTCTTACGCGCTTTAAATCTTCTAAAATATTCAGAAATGTTTTCTGCTACTTTTTTACGCGCTTCGGTTTCTAGCTGGGCAAACGATTTATTTCTTGGGTCGAAGGTTTCTGGCTTAATGCCGATGGAATCTTGCTTTTTCCAATAAGCTGTATCCTTAGCCGATTGTTCCAAAATCATGATTTCTTGTAGCGTGTTGTATTTCAAACGCTGGCGCCATCTGTTCTCCCACTCTTTTTGAGTTTTTGGGTAAGAGGCGTTTTTATAATCATAATTAAAGCTTTCATCTTTGGTAAAATCAAAGGGCTTTTGAGTAAACTCGGTAGTAAGTTCCTTTAGCTCATCAATCCTATTATATAATGTATCGATGGACTGATGATAGAAAGTCAAATCTTCGTTTCTAAAGGCATCGTCTAATTTATCTCTGTACTGATCAAAAAAAGCAATGTCGCTACCTTTGAAAAAAGTTTTTAAATTATCGAGATTCTCCATGTATCTGTCATATACTTTCTCAGAAAACTCATCGTTGATTTCCTGCGGAGAATAGTGTAAATGCGTTAAAATCCTGCGCACATTCTTGATAATGTCTTTATCTATATCATCTCGCCCACCATTCAGTGGAAATGGCGAACAGTAACAAAATACCAAAAGAGACATAGACAAAAAGGCAAGTAAGACATAAGTCTTTTGTAAATATTTCATTTTTTATTCTTAGATATTTTTTAATGATTAAACTAAAAAAATTTAATAGCATAAAGTATGCCTTTGTTTCGCAAAATTAGATGTTTCTACCTAAATTTGCTTTCGACTTACAAATATATTGTATTTTATGGAAAAACCACTTATTTTAGTAACAAACGATGACGGGATTACAGCACCTGGAATCAGAAAATTAATACAAATCGCAAAAAAAATTGGAGATGTTTATGTCGTAGCACCAAATAGCCCACAAAGTGGCATGGGACACGCCATCACTATCAATACAACTTTACACCTCGAAGAGATGAAGCTCAAAGGTGGCTCTGCTCATGAATGGGCTTGCTCGGGAACACCCGTAGATTGTGTAAAATTAGGCATCGACAAGGTTTTGCCCAAAAAACCAGATTTATGTCTTTCTGGGATTAATCACGGTTCTAATTCCTCTATCAATGTCATTTATTCAGGTACAATGTCTGCCGCGGTAGAAGCTGCCATTGAGGGCGTTCCAGCCATTGGTTTCTCTCTGTGCGATTTCAGCTATCATGCAGATTTTGATGCGGCAGAGGATTACATAAGCCAAATCATTCAACAAGCCTTGGAAAACAAATTGCCAAGCGGTGTTGTTTTAAATGTAAATATCCCCAAAGCAAGCAAAGAAGAAATTAAAGGAATTAAAATTTGTCGCCAAGCCAAGGCTAAATGGGACGAAGAGTTTGAGGAAAGACAAGACCCTCGCGGACAGAACTACTACTGGCTCACAGGCGAGTTTAAAAACATGGACGAAGGCACCGATACCGATGAGTGGGCACTTTTGAATAATTACATTTCCATTGTTCCCGTTCAGTTTGATTTAACGGCATATCGCTACATTCCAGCCTTGAATGAATGGAAATTTTGATAATTTTTTCATACAAAAATCATAAGAAATCCTTACATTTACCCCTTTATAAAACCAAGCTTTAAAACCCATTCATGAATCAACGAATTTTTATTGAGAAAAAAGCTGCTTTTGACCATCTGAGCAAAAGCTTTACCGAGGAATTACATTTAATAAACCCTGCACTTTCTGTAAAAGTTTTTATCCTTTACGATCTTTTCAACATCAGCGAAGAGGATTTCAAAAAAGTGTCGCACACTGTATTTGCCGATCCTGTAATGGATATTTTGCACACTTCTGAGCCAGATTTATCTGCTTACCAGAAAACGGTAGCCGTAGAATTTCTACCAGGACAATTCGACCAGCGTGCCGATAGTGCCGAGCAAGCCGTAAAATTGATTACGGGAAAAGACGACATCAAAATCAGAACGGCAAAACTTTTTGCGTTCCCTGAGATTTCCGACAAAGAATTTGCAGAAGCTAAAAAGCTATTTATAAATGTAGTGGATGCCAAGGAAAAAGATTTAAGCGTATTGAACTACCCACAATCTGCTCAGCCACATCCCGTGCCCGTGATCGAAGGCTTTATTGATTTTGATGACGCGCAACTCGAAAAATTCTACCAAGAATGGAGTTTTGCTTTTGGGTTAGATGATTTAAAATTTATTCAAGATTATTTCAAAAAAGAAAATAGAAATCCTACCGAAACAGAACTAAAAGTACTCGACACTTACTGGAGCGACCACTGCCGCCACACTACTTTTATGACTGAATTGGAAAATATTTCATTTGAAGGGGATTTCCAAGAAACTTTGCAAGCGATTTACGACCGATATTTAGCTTTAAGAAAAGAATTAAATCGTGAGCACAAGCCGATTTCTCTCATGGATTTTGGTACCATTGCTGCCAAATATTTCCAAAAAAATGGAAAATTAAATGATTTGGTAATTTCAGATGAAATCAATGCTTGCACCATAGAAATCGAAGTAGATGTTGAAGGTAAAAAAGAACCTTGGTACCTTTTATTTAAAAACGAAACTCACAACCACCCGACCGAGATTGAACCATTTGGTGGAGCTTCAACTTGTATCGGCGGCGCGATTCGCGACCCATTGAGTGGTCGTGCGTTTGTGTACCAAGCTATGCGCGTAACTGGAGCAGCCAATCCGCTTGAAAATGTGGAAGACACACTCGAAGGCAAATTACCGCAACGCAAAATTACCAAAGAAGCTGCCAACGGCTATTCTTCTTACGGAAACCAAATCGGGCTTGCCACATCGCAAGTTTCAGAAATTTACCACGAAGGCTACAAGGCAAAACGCATGGAAGTTGGTTTTGTAGTGGGAGCAGCCCCTACCGATTGGGTAAAGAGAGAACAACCGCAAGCGGGCGATGTGGTCATCGTACTTGGTGGCAAAACAGGTAGAGACGGTGTCGGCGGAGCTACGGGCTCATCTAAAACGCAAAAAGTGGGTGCCATTGAAACCATGAGTGCCGAGGTGCAAAAAGGAGATGCCGTACAAGAAAGAAAAATTCAGCGTTTGTTCAGAAAACCAGAAGTTACTACTTTAATCAAAAAGTCCAACGACTTTGGAGCTGGTGGTGTTTCTGTTGCGATTGGAGAAATTGCCGATGGCGTGTACATCGATTTAGATGTACTCCCTGTGAAATACGACGGACTATACGGAACCGAATTGGCTATTTCAGAATCTCAAGAGCGTATGGCTGTGGTAGTTGATGCTGCCGATGCACCTAAATTCTTGGAGTTGGCTCGCGCCGAAAACATTTTGGCTGAAATCGTGGGTACCGTAACCGATAAAAATCGATTAGAAATTGTTTGGAAAGGTGACAAAATCGTAGATCTTGATCGTGAGTTCCTAGACACCGCTGGTTGTCGCAAGAAAAACAATGCAAAGGTTTCTTTGAATGCTTTAAAAGCTAAAGAAACTAAGTCTTTAAATAAAGAAAACTTCGTTCAGACTTTGCAGAGCTTAAATGTAGCTTCTCAAAAAGGTTTAATCGAAAAATTTGATAGCACTGTAGGGCAAACTACCGTATTAATGCCTTTGGGCGGGAAATACCAAGTTACTCCTGCTCTTGCGAGCGTTCACACTTTGCCCGTGCGCAACAAAAACACCAGCACCGTTTCCATGGCTTCTTGGGGCTACGATGTGGATTTATCTTCTGAGAATCCATTGCTAGGTGGAGCCTACGCTGTGGTAGAAAGTGTGGCTAAAATCGTGGCTGCGGGTGGAAAAAGAGAAGATGTGCGTTTGAGTTTTCAAGAATATTTTGAGCGTTTGGGCACCGATGAAAACAAATGGGGAATCCCGTTGGCTTCGTTGATGGGCTCGCTCGACGCACAATTGAATTTCGAAATCGCTGCCATTGGCGGGAAAGACAGTATGTCTGGAACTTTTCATGATTTAAAAGTGCCACCAACTTTAATCTCATTTGCGTGCTGCGCAGGAGAATTAAAAAATGTAATTTCGCCTGAATTTAAAGCTGAAGGCAATCATTTATATTTATTTAAGCACGAGCCACTTGAAAACGGAATGCCGAACTACGAACAATTGAAATCGGCTTATGCTCAAATTCATCAATTGATTGAAAAAGGCGAGATCGTTTCTGCTCAAATCGTGAAAAATGGTGGTTTAGCTTCGGCTTTAGCATTAATGGCTTTCGGAAATAAATTAGGAGCAAGTGTTCAGTTTGAGGGCGATTGGTTTAGCCCAATGCATGGCTCTTTAATCCTAGAAAGCAAAACAGAATTAAACGATTTCCAAAAAATCGGTAGCATTTCAGCAGAGAAATCTTTGGTTTTAAATCATGAAACTTTTGATTTGGACGAGTTATTCAACGCTTGGTTTGGAACTTTTGAAAGTCTTTTCCCTACTGATTTTGGCAAAGATTTACAAAATGCAGAAAAATCTGAAGTTACTAAAGATAAAACCAAAAATGTAAACATCAATTCAGGCGCAAAACCACAAGTTGCCATGCCGATTTTCTCAGGCACCAACTGTGAATACGAAACCGAAAAAGTGTTTAGAGAAGCGGGAGCCAATCCGCAACCTTTTATATTCAATAATTTAAACGATGCCTTGCTCAACGATTCGGTGGAGCACATGGTAAAAACAATCAACGAAAGTCAGATTTTAATGCTTTCGGGCGGATTCTCTTCGGGCGATGAGCCAGACGGTTCTGCTAAATTTATCGTTTCAGTGCTTAAAAATCCAAAAATCAAGCAAGCAGTGCATGATTTAATCGCCAGAGATGGCTTAATTTTGGGTATCTGCAACGGATTCCAAGCTTTGATTAAATCTGGATTAGTAAGCTTTGGCGAAATCTGCGATTTACCAGAAGATGCACCTACTTTGGCACATAACAAAATCGGCAGACATATTTCTCAAATGGTAGATGTGCGTGTCGTGAGCGATCGCTCGCCATGGCTAAAAGGTATGAAAAATCAAATTTATCGCATTCCGATTTCGCACGGCGAAGGGCGTTTCTTTGCCAATCCAGAAGTGGTTCAACAATTGAAAGACAAAGACCAAATTGCTACGCAATATGTAGATTTAAACGGAAATGTAGCATTCGATATGCCATTTAACCCTAATAGTTCGGTAGACGGTATCGAAGGAATCATGAGCCCATCGGGTAAAATCTTTGGTCGTATGGGGCACCCAGAACGCTATCGCAACGGATTGCTCAAAAATATTCCAGATGCTGTTTTTATGGATATTTTCAAAAATGGTGTAGAATATTTTAAATAAAACTTCCTTAAACAAAGGAAACAAAAACGGCGCAGATTTCTTGAAATCTGCGCCGTTTGTATTTATAAAAATAGTAAAAAATATAAATTTTATCGTTTTCCTATTTCAAGGACTATCGCAGGCTTTTCGTTGCCATGCAATATCAATCGTTTTTTGATGATCAGCCAATCTTTATCGGTCAAAATTTCTCCTTTTTCTGATTTTTCAGAAATCGCTTTTAAATCCTCATGCGAAACGGGCTCAAGCACAAAATAGCTAATCACTTGATAATTTTTCAACTCCTCATCGGGCACAATCTTTAATTCTTTAGCACTTAATAAATCTTTTTTTGCCTCTTTTACTAAAATCAATTGCGGAAATTCTTTTCTTTTTGGGTCTGCAAACAAAACTTTGCTACGGTCGATTTTCGCTTTTTTAGCAGCATCCACAATGCCAAAACTATCTCTATACGCTTGCAAACTTACGCCAAAAATCTTTCGAAGCGACTCATCCACCGTCAGTGGTTTTTGCTGTGCAAATGCGGTGGCACTCACGCTCAACAAAACCCATAAAATTACTTTTTTCATCTTTTAATTTTTCAATTGAATAACGAATTTAAAAAAAATATGCCAAATTCCATTTTTTTAAGCCTTAAAAACCAGGACAAACTCGCAACCTTGCGCCAAGTTTTTGAAATAAATCCTTCCCGATTGTGCTTCCATGATGTTTTTACAAAGCGTGAGCCCTATGCCCGAGCCTTTTTCTCTCGTGGTAAAAAACGGAAAAAATACTTTTTCGGCAATTTCTTCGTCAATTCCATGACCATAATCGCGCACTTTTACCAGTACGCTATCGTGTTGCTTTTCGATTTTTAGTTCAATTTTTCTATCTTCTTTGGGCAGATTTTCAAGGGCAAAAATTGCATTGCTCAGCAAATTCACAAGCACTCTTTCGGTCAAAGATTTATCTGCCCAAATCATTGTTGGCTCGCCCAAAATATCGCACTCAATCTGCTTTTCTTGCAAATCGTTTTGCAACAAAGCACACATCTCTTGCAGCAATTGTTTGATTTCGATTTTTTCGGCATAGGCTTTTGGAATTTGCGTGATTTTTCGGTAATCGTCTACAAACTGCATCAATCGCCCCGAGCGTTCAGCCACAATGTTCATGCCCTCTCGCAATTCGCATAAATCTTCGCCTTGGATTTCGTCTTGCTGCGTGGCATATTGCATCGATTGGATTAGGCTATTAATCGGCGTGAGCGTATTCATCAACTCGTGCGAAATGACTTTTAGCAAATTATACCAAGCTATTTTTTCTTTTTTCTCGACTAAATCTTGTACCGATTCTATATTAATGACAAAAAACTGCTGCGCCACGCCCTTCACGCGCGAAGTCCTAATGGAATAAGTTTTGGGCTGAAAATCTTTGGTTTTAGCCGTATAAAAAGCCTGCGAATTTTGGAATTTAGTTTTTTCTATAATTTCATAAAACTTCGGCATTTTGGTCTGGCAATACGACCACTTTTGATAATTAGGGAGTTTAAAAATCTCTAAAAAATAATAATTTGCAAAGAAAATATCCCACTCGTCTTGCTCGGTTTCTCGGCTTAAAATCATCAATCCAAATTGAGATTGATTTAAAATATGCTCATACAGCATTTTGTAGGAAACGATATTTTCTTCCTGCGATTTTACTTGTTCAAAAACGGCTTGCAATTCATTGTAAACATGACTTTTAGTCTTTTTAGGGCGAAAGGAAAAATCCTTGTATCGCACGGCAGTAATCAAACGGAGCAAACTCGAATTTTTATTATGCTGAAAATGATAAATCAGATACAAACACAGCAAACTCCCCACGCCCAGCAACACTGCCGAAAGCCTGTTTCCCTGCTGTGCCGCACTATACGAAAACACCGCCAAAATCACACCCACCATGTAAGTTGCCACATATTTCATAGTTTACATTTTTTCTAATTTTCGATAGAGTGCCGCGCGAGAAATGCCGAGCTCTGCCGCAGCACGAGAAATATTGCCTTCGCTTTTTTGCATGGCTTTTTGGATTAAAGTTTTTTCCATTTTTTCTAAATTCAAATCGTCGGTAGGCATAGCGGATTCTTTGGTGTTTAGGTTTAAAGACAAATCGCCCGCATCGCTCATAATCACAGCGCGTTCCATACCATGAGCCAGTTCTCTAATGTTGCCACGCCAAGGATAATTTCGCATTTCGCGCCATTGTTCATCGTTTATTTTTAAGCCCACACGATGATATTTTTTGCTAAATTTCTCCAAGAAATAATGGCTTAAATCTTCTAAATCTTCCAGCCTCTCACGCAAAGGCGGAATACCAATTTCCACAGTATTTATTCGGTAAAATAAATCTTCCCGAAAAGCTTTTTCTTGTATTTTTTGGACTAAATTTTCGTTCGTGGCAAACACAAACCGAATATCGAGCGGGCGCACTTTGTTTTCGCCCACGCGCACCACTGCCCTATTCTGTATCACGCTGAGCAACTTGGTTTGCAAGTGCATGGGCAAATTACCGATTTCATCAAGAAAAACCGTTCCGCCCTGTGCCGCTTCGATTTTTCCCATGCTGTGTTCTTTGGCATCGGTAAAGGCGCCTTTGGCATAGCCAAACAATTCGGATTCGAACAAGCCTTCGGACAAGCTCCCCAAATCGATATGCACAAAGGGCTGCTCGCTCCTGCTTGAATTTTTATGAATGTATTCCGCCATCACATATTTTCCTGTTCCATTTTCGCCCGTAATCAACACATTGGCATCGGTGGGAGCTACTTTATCGATCGCATTCATCGTGGCTTGCATTCGGGGCGATTTTGTGCTTAAAAAATAATCTGAAATGGTATTTTTTTGTGATTTTTCAAGGCGTTCGATTTTCTTGTTTTTGCGCACCATTTCCACCGCCATTTTTACCGAGGCAAACAATTTTTCGTTGTTCCAAGGTTTTAAAATAAAATCTGTTGCGCCATTTTTTAAAGCTTCCACAGCGAGCGAAACTTCGCCATAAGCAGTCATCAAAATCACAGCAATATTGGGATTGGTGGCTAAAATTTCTTTGAGCCAATACATGCCTTCTTTGCCGTTTTCATAACCTTTTCTAAAATTCATATCGAGCAAAACCACTTCGATTTCGTTTTCGTTGAGCGTGGGCAAAATCTCCTTAGGCTCATCGATTAAAATGATTTCAGAAAAAAATTGTTTTAGCCATAATTTGGCAGCGTATAAAATACTTTTATCATCGTCGACAATGGCAATTCGGGCATCGATTTTTCGCATAAGTGGCTGAGTTTTTTAGCTTAATCAAAGATACACTTTTTTAAAATAGCAAACTTGCCCGAGTGTCCGAAATCGAACAGCTTTTGTCCGAAAACGGACACTTTAGATTTAGACAAAATTCAATTTTAATTGATTTTCAAAGATTTAAAAATTCATTAATGTAATGGAAAAGTTTTGGCATTTAGCTAAATGAATTTTGAAAATTAAAACACATGGATACGAAAATTCAGAAAAAAAGAGGTTTTAAAAAATATGTTTGGATAAGTTTGGGAGTCGTTCTGCTCGGCGTGGCGGCTTATTTCTTATTGCAACAACAAACGGAAAGTTTAAACATCGATCGCAATCGTGTAAAAATCGCCGAAGTGCAAAAAGGCGAATTTGAAGATATTTTGCTACTCAACGCCACTACGGAATCTCGCAATTCTACGCTCGTGAATGTGCTAGAAGGTGGCGTGGTGCAAGAAATTTATGTGGAAGATGGTGCCATGGTAGAGATGAATCAGGCTTTGGCTAAAATCTACAATCCCAACACGGAATTGAGCCAAATGAACCAAGAAACGCAAATGTTGCAACAGATTAATCAAATGCAAAACACGATTTTAAATCTTAAAAATCAATCGTTTGAACAAGAAAAAGAACGATTGCAAAGCAACAACGATTATCGCCGTGCGCAACAAGAATACGAAACACAAAAAAGATTATACGAAGCCGAAATTGGTAGAAAAAATGATTTTTTGATGGCTAAACAAAATTTTGAATACCAACAAAAACGCAAACAGGTTTTGGAGCAAAGCATCAAAAGCGAACAAAATACTAGAAATCAGCAAATTGCAGCAACTCAAACGGCGATGGCACAAATGCAAAAAAGCCTACAGTTGCTCGAAGGAAACAAGCAGAATTTCATTATAAAATCGCCTGCCAAAGGTAGACTATCCTCTTTTACACTCACACGCGGACAAAATTTGGTGAGTGGCGAAAACATCGGAAAAGTGGATCTGCTCGACGGCTACAAGTTGGTCGCCAAAGTGGACGAATTTTACAACAACCGTTTGCACACGGGCATCGCTGGAACTTTGACCACCAACGGAAAAGAATACGCTGTGTTTGTGAGCAAAATTTTGCCCGAAGTCAAAGACCGACAATTTGAGGTAGTGTTGGATTTTTCGCAAGACACACCTCCCAATCTACGCATCGGGATGAGTTTTGGCATTAAACTTCAATTGTCTGACTCAGTGGAAAGTATTCTGCTATCTAAAGGAGATTTCCATCTCGATACGCAAGGCGATTGGGTGTTTGTGGTAAACGGCAACACGGCAGAACGACGAAACATTAAACTAGGAAAAGAAAATAATCGTTTTTATGAAGTAATCGAGGGACTACAACCTGGCGAACAGGTAATTATCACAAATTATAAAGATTTAAAAAATTACAATACCATTCATTTAAAAAATTAAAATCATGATACAAGTACAAAATTTAAGCAAAATCTACACAACTACAGAAGTGCAAACTGCGGCACTCAACGAAGTGAATTTAAATATAAAACAAGGCGAATTTGTTGCCATTATGGGACCTTCGGGTTGCGGAAAATCTACTTTATTAAATGTTTTGGGCTTGCTCGACACGCCTACCAGTGGCAGCTATATTTTCAATGAACAAGAAACTACAAAAATGAACAAAAGCCAGAAAAATGATATCCGAAAAAAGAATTTAGGCTTTATTTTCCAAAACTTTAATTTGATTGATGAGCTCAGCGTGAAAGAAAATATTGAACTCCCGTTGATTTACAATCATGTACCGAGCCGAGAACGCAAAGCCAAAGTAACCGAAATTATGGAACAAATCGGG
This sequence comes from Ornithobacterium rhinotracheale DSM 15997, assembly GCF_000265465.1. Lineage (NCBI taxonomy): Bacteria > Pseudomonadati > Bacteroidota > Flavobacteriia > Flavobacteriales > Weeksellaceae > Ornithobacterium > Ornithobacterium rhinotracheale. The sequence goes on along the minus strand of NC_018016.1, from coordinate 1,632,164 downwards.
ATTGCCCACCGCGCCAATCACTTGCCACAGCAACTCTCGGGTGGGCAACAGCAGCGTGTTGCCGTAGCGCGTGCTTTGGTAAATAATCCAAAATTGATTTTAGCCGATGAGCCTACGGGAAATCTCGACAGTACACACGGAGCCGATGTCATGGGGCTACTCGCCAAATTACACATAGAAGGGGCTACCATTGTGATGGTTACGCACTCTATGCACGATGCACGCTACGCCTCTCGTGTGGTGCAAATGAAGGACGGAAAGATTTTTAACGATGAAAAAGTAAACGCTTATCTCGACTCGTTTGAGCAAGCCGCTTTAGAAAATCTTTCGCTATAAATTTTAATCTCAAGTTTTAATTTTAAAACAACAATTTATGTTACGCAATTGGCTAAAAATCGCTTTTAGAAATTATAAGAAAAATGCTCTTACTACCTTTATCAATGTGTTTGGGCTTACGGTGGGATTGGTGGGTTTTCTGCTCATCATTTTTTACTGGAATCACGAAAATTCTTTTGAAGAATGGAACCCTGAGCGAGAAAATGTTTACCAAATAGAAATTCAACAAAACAAAAATGATATTTGGGCGATTACATCGTATCCTTTGATGCTTGAAAGCAACGCTAAAATCCCTGAAATTGAAGATTTAGCTCTTATAGAATCTTCAATTACTGCCAATGTTTTTTATGGAAACAAAAAAAGCACCCCCAATATACTTAAAGTATCTCCTGATTTTTTCAAACTATTTCCATACAAAATCATTGCAGGGAGCACGCAGAATGGTGTGGAAAAAGACAAGATTTTTTTAGAAAAAAAGGTCGCACAACAACTTTTTGGAGACGATTACGCAAATGCCATAGGCAAAGAGGTTAAGTTTTATAATCAATTTCCAGCCATCGTTGCGGCGGTGTATGAATTGCCCGAGGGCAACACAGAATTTACCTACGATGCTATAATTTTATGCATAAACTTAGATAGGGATAAAGAACGCTGGGGAAATTTCAATTACAAAGGTTTTTTTAAAATAAAACCAGGTAGCAATATCAAAAATATTGAAAAACAAATGACTGATATTTTGTTTACCAATTTTATTGAAAAAGAGGCGCAAAGAAGTGGCAATTCAGTGGAAGATGTTTTAGAATCTATGGGAATAGAAAAGCAAGACATCCGTGTGTACTTAACTCGTTTAGACAAGGCTCATTTAGATTCAAAAGGGAAAACTCTCGGAACGCAAGACAACACCAGCCTAAAAAAGAATTTGCAAATGCTCATTGGTCTTTGCATTCTGATTTTGGTGCTTACTGCCATTAATTTTATCAATCTAAAAACAGCACAAGCCTCACAACGAGCCAAAGAAGTGGGCGTGCGCAAGGCATTGGGCAGCAGTCGTTTGCTTTTGATTTCGCAATTTGTGTTTGAAACTTTTATTTTGTGTTTGATTTCGCTCTTGCTCGCCATTGCCATTACTGAATATTTACTCCCGATTTATGCCCAATTTTTAGGCAAAGAGATTCAGCTGGATTATGTAAAAACTTTGGCTTATGCTTTTGCTATCATCATCGGAATGAGCCTTTTGGCGGGAATCATTCCTGCCATTTATTTGGCTAATTTTAAACCTATTAATACTTTGAAAGGCAATTTCAGCCGTAGCAAAAATGGAATTTGGCTACGCAATGGGATTTTGGTGCTGCAATTGGTAATTTCGGGCTTTTTCATCATCAATAGTTTGCTCGTAAACCAACAGGTAAATTATTTAATGAACAAAGATTTAGGCTTTCAAGGCGATCAGATTGTGATGATTGATTTTAAAGATTTCAGCAAGAATAATGCGCTCCGCTACCAAACAACCAAAGCGGAATTGCTCAAAATTAAAGGCGTAGAAGATGTTACCTTTTCAAGGCAAAGACCCGGCAAGCCTACTGCAGGGATTTCATCGGTATACTTTGAATATAACAACCAAGAGAAAAACATTAATGCCGAACAAGGCGCCGTTGATTATAATTTTTTTAAATTCTATGATATCAAATTTGTAGCGGGCAAAGATTTCAATCCACAACTTTCTTCGGATACGGCATCGGGTGCCATTGTAAACCAAGCCTTTGTGCGAGAAATGGAACTAAACGACAAAGATGCTATTGGGAAAACAATTGCATTAGGAGATGATTTCAAAATCATCGGTGTGGTAGAAGACTATCATTTCCATAACGCCACAGAAGAGATTAAACCTATTTTCCACAATTATTACAACAGAACTTGGATCAGAAACGCTATTCCTTATTTGGCTGTGAAAATCAATCAAAATGATGTGGCTGGCACCTTGAAAAAAATTGAAAACTTTTGGAGCCAAATTGATCCAGAAAACGATTTTAGCTATACTTTTTTAAACGAAGATTACGCTGAAACCTTCACCAAAATTGAGCAGCAACGCAGCTTGTTTTCAATCTTAAATTTTATGGTATTGCTCATTTCATTGCTTGGATTGTTTGGGCTTTCAGCACTCTTGGTGGAGCAAAAAATGAAAAATATCGCCATTCGCAAAACGCTCGGTGCCAGCGACAAAACCTTGATTTGGGAGCTTACACGCCCATTTATCATCATCAGTTTGTTGGCTTCATTTATTTCCATTCCGTTGAGCTATTGGTTCATTACCAAATGGTTGCAAGATTATGCCTACCGCATCAGTATTGGCGTGCTGCCGTTCTTAGTGGGTGTATTTTCGCTACTCATTTTAGCCTTGGTCGTTACAGGCATCAAAGCCTACCGTGCGACACAACGAGATTTGGTGAAATACTTAAAATACGAATAATTCCGATTTTTAATCATTACTAAAATGAAACATACAATCATAGTTTTTTTGGTTTTTATGAGCGTTCAGGGCTGGGCGCAGCAGACATTAAGTCTGGAAGAAAGCCTTGCCCTTGCGCTTAAAAACAATCCAGAAATTAGAAAAATAAGCCTTACCACCGAAAAGCAAAATGCCGAACGCCTTGCTGCTTGGGGACAACTTCTCCCTAGAGCTAATGTGGGTGCCAACCGAGCCTATAGTTTTGGCTCGACCATAGACCCGCAAACCAATACGCGAGAAGCACTCAATGTTTCGCAAGACCGATTTTATTTTTCGGCACAGATGAATCTTTTCTCGTGGGAAAATTTAATGCAACTGAAACTTACGCAATTGCAAAAAAACAGTTTTCGGTATTTTTTGCAAGCCACCGAGCAGCGTATCGCTATGCAAGTGGTGCAACATTTTTACAGTTATCTTTTGGCTAAAAAATGGGAAGAAATTTTAACGCCACAAATTCAAGAAATGGAAAAGCAAGTGCAGCAAACCCAGCAGGCGGTGGAAATCGGCACGCGACCACAGAGCGATGTGTATGATATCGAAGCCAATAAGGGCAACTTGAGCAACCAACTGCTACAAGCGCAAAATGCTAAAAATATTGCCAAAAATAATTTGCTTTTAGCTATGGGCATGCTCCAAGACAGCGTAGAATTTGCCGAAAAAAATGATAATTTGATTGATTTTTTAGATTTAGAAAAAATCGATAATTTGAGCATTTTGGCAAACAATCCCGAAGCGCGCAAAGCTGAAGCGGAACAAAAAATCGCAAAACAAACTTTGAAAAAAGTGCAAGCCTTGCGCCTGCCAAGACTCTCCGCTCAATACCAATGGGGTACTTTTTATAGCAAGATTTTGGATTCGGATTCGCCTACGCAAGATTTTAAACAACAATGGAAAGATCACTCCAATCAATATCTTTCGTTTGGGATAGAAATTCCGATTTTCAACCAATTTTTGGTGAAATCTGAAACTCAAAAAGCCAAGATTGAGCAACTCCAAGCCGATGTACGAAACGATGCTATCACTTTAAAAATCAATCATCAGCTCAATGAAATTAAAAACAATTACCACACCGCTTGGAAAAGTTACGAATTACTGAAAACCAACCACGAAAACCAGCGTTTGGCGTTTGAGCGTTCCGAAGATAAATTCAAAGAAGGCTTGATTGATGCTTATACTTTATTTATCATCAAAAACAACTGGTTACAAGCCAATTACCAATTATATCGCGCCAAAACCGAACTGCAAATGCAACAAAAACTTTGGCAGCTGATGACACAAAATCGCTAAAATTTATATTTTTCTCCTTTCATTGTAATTGAAAAAGGCTTTCCCGAGGGAAAGCCTTTTAGTTGATATTTCAACTTTATTAAATCTTAGCATTTCGCAAACGCAACGCATTGGCAATCACGCTCACAGAACTGAAACTCATTGCCAGCGCAGCAATCATAGGCGACAACAAAATTCCAAAAAACGGATACAAAATCCCTGCAGCTACTGGCACACCAAGCGTATTATAAACGAGTGCGAAAAATAGATTTTCTTTGATATTTTTCAAGACTTTTTCGCTTAATAATCTTGCACTTAAAATACCTTGCAAATCGCCTTTCACAAGCGTGATGTCGGCACTTTCTATCGCCACATCGGTTCCCGTTCCCATTGCAATTCCCACATCGCTCTGTGCCAAAGCGGGTGCATCGTTCATTCCATCGCCTGCCATCGCCACTTTGTAGCCTTGCGCTTGGTATTTTTTCACTTCTTCCAATTTGTCTTTTGGCAACATTTCGGCTTTAAAATCAGTGAGTCCTACTTTTTTTGCAACGGCTTTCACGGTTCCTAAACTGTCTCCTGAAAGCATTATAACCTTAATTCCTTTTTGATTTAAAGCCTTGAGTGCCTGTGCACTGTTTTCTTTAATCTTATCTGAAATCACGATAAACGCCAATATTTCTTGATCTACGGCTAAATAAGAAACCGTAGCTCCTTGATTGATAAATTTTTCGGCTTGTGCATAAAGATTATGATTGTCTTTGGCTCCAACGCTTTCCATTAAGGCTTCGTTTCCAAGTGCTACCGACTGATTTTGCACTTCTCCCACCACACCTTTTCCTGTGATGCTTTCGTAATTCTGAACAGGCAAAGCAGACACATGACGCTCACGACCAAATTTAAGCGTAGCCTTGGCTAAAGGATGTTCGCTGTTTTGATTTAATGAATTAATTAGCTGGAGCATGTCTATTTTTTTCACGCCTTCGACAGCAACCAATTCTTCCACCGATGGCTTGCCTTCGGTAATGGTTCCCGTTTTATCAATTAAAACTAAATTTATAGTTTTTAATTTTTCTAAAGCTTCGGCTTTTTTAATCAAAATTCCTCGTTGGGCACCTTTTCCAATTCCCACCATAATAGACATCGGAGTGGCTAAACCAAGTGCACACGGACAAGCGATAATTAATACCGCAATGGCATTTACAAAAGCATTAGTCCACGGATGTTCTTGCGAAAATAAAAACCAAACGATAAAAGTAATCACCGCTACGCCCACAACAATCGGCACAAAATACGCCGACACTTTGTCTGCCAATCGCTGAATCGGTGCTCGGCTTCGGCTTGCGTCGTTCACCATTTGGATGATTCCTGCCAAGAGCGTATCGTGCCCCACTCTTTTGGCTTTCATCAAAAATGTTTTATTTCCGTTGATGGTTCCTTGGCTCACCTCATCGCCCAATACTTTATCTACAGGAATCGGTTCGCCCGTAATCATACTTTCATCTATGTGGCTACTTCCTTCGATAATTTCACCATCGACAGGGATTTTTTCACCTGGTTTTACTTTTAAAACATCTCCAATTTTAATTTCAGACAAATCTACTTCTTGCTCCACATCTCCCGAAACTCTCAGAGCTTTTTTAGGGGCAAGTTGCATTAATTCTTTTATCGCAGAATGGGTTTTCTGGTGTGCTTTCGCCTCCATTACCTGCCCCAACATGACCAAAGTAAGAATCACTGTGGCAGATTCAAAATAGAGATGAACCTCGCCCGTGGCACTCAATAAATTGGGAAAGAATAAAGCGATTACACTATAAAGCCAAGCGGCTCCAGCACCAATTCCCACCAAGGTGAACATGTTTAAATTTCGTGTAATCAACGAGGCATAAGCCCGTTTAAATAAGATAAAACATGCATAAAAAACGACGGGAATCGACAATAAAAATTGCACCCAATTCCAAGCGGATTGAGGCATAATTTTATACAAAGGATTATCGCTGAGCATGTCGCTCATGGCAACAACAAAGATGGGCACCGTAAAGAACAACGCGATTTTAAGTTTCTTCAACAATCGCAAATAATTGCTTTGTTCCTCATCTTCATTCATTTCGAGGGGCACCAAATCCATTCCGCACACGGGACAATCGCCTGGCGCATCGTAGACTTTGTCGCCCTCGCACATCATCGGGCAATAGTATTTTCCCGATTTACTGACTAACTTTTTTTTTTAGCAGGAGCCTCTTCGCCCTCGTTGGCTATGGTGTAGCTTCCGTCAATTTTGTCTAAAGTTTTTTGAAATTGCTCTAAAGGAATCTCTTGGTTAGATGTTACAACCGCTTCAGATTTATCAAGGTTTACCTCCACTTTAGAAACGCCATTCACTTTTTCTAACGCCTCTTGCACATGTCCTTTGCACCCCTCGCACTGCATGCCATGCACCGAGTAAGTTCTAGTGATTTCCTGCAAAGGTGCAATATCGTAGTGTGAATTTTTTAAACTCTCTTTTAAAAGCTCAAAAGGAATTTCGTGATCCGAGGTAATTGTAGCCAGAGCTTGCGGCAAATCCACCTCTACATGCTTTACACCAGCTACTTGGCTTAAAGCTTTCTCCACGCTGTCTTTGCAGCCCATGCACGACATTCCTATGATTGAATATTGTTTTTCCATTGTTATTAAATTATATTTTTAAAAATCCAATCAAAACACATATTTTAAATGATTTTGATTAAATGTCTTTGTTCTCTTAAGTAACTTTTATGAAAGAAAAATTCGTGCCATGAAACAATTTTCTTGACACGAATTTTATGATTTATTCAATAGTAATTTTTATTAAATTTATTCAGCTAAAATAATCAAATGATTGTTGTTTAGCTCAATGGTTCCTCCTTCTACTTTAATCACTAAATCTTTCCCTTTGTTTTCTACTTTTTGGTGTTTCACCTCGGCATCTTTAGACGCTCCGATTATGATTTCACCTTTTTCTAAAGTAGCCACAATAGGGGCGTGATTATTTAGCATCTGGAACTGCCCACCTTTGCCAGGCACAGTCACGCTGTCTACCTCGCCTCGGTAAAGCACATATTCAGGTGTTATGATTTCTAATTTTAATCCCATAATTTAAGTGATAAAACTTCAGCTAACATTTTTTCTCCTGCCTCGATGGCTTCCTCAATAGTTCCTTTCAAGTTGAATGCTGCTTCTGGGTATTTATCTACCTCACCATCCATAATCATGTTGAATCCTTTGATGGTGTCTTTGATATCTACAAGCGCACCAGGGATTCCTGTAAACTGCTCTGCCACATGGAATGGCTGAGACAAGAAACGCTGAACGCGTCTTGCACGGTGAACGACCAACTTGTCTTCTTCTGACAATTCTTCCATACCCAAAATCGCGATGATATCTTGAAGGGCTTTATATCTTTGTAATAGCTCTTTTACTCTTTGTGCACAATCGTAGTGCTCTTTCCCTACTACATCTGGAGACAAAATTCTTGAAGTTGAATCCAATGGATCTACTGCTGGGTAGATACCTAATGAAGCAATCTTACGAGAAAGTACGGTAGTTGCGTCCAAGTGCGCGAAAGTTGTAGCTGGCGCAGGGTCTGTCAAGTCGTCCGCAGGTACATATACCGCTTGCACTGATGTGATAGATCCATTTTTGGTTGATGTAATACGCTCTTGCATTGCCCCCATCTCGGTTGCCAATGTTGGCTGATATCCTACCGCCGATGGCATACGCCCTAGAAGTGCAGACACCTCAGAACCTGCTTGCGTGAAACGGAAAATGTTATCTACGAAGAATAACACATCACGCCCTTGTCCTGATTCTCCACCATCACGGAAATATTCTGCCAATGTAAGCCCAGAAAGAGCCACACGCGCACGCGCTCCTGGAGGCTCATTCATCTGTCCAAACACGAATGCAGCTTTTGATTCTTTTAATAAGTTTCTATCTACTTTAGACAAATCCCATCCGCCTTCTTCCATAGAGTGCATGAAATCGTCTCCATATTGAATAATTCCAGATTCAAGCATCTCACGCATAAGGTCATTACCCTCACGAGTACGCTCTCCTACTCCCGCGAATACAGAAAGACCTCCGTGACCTTTAGCAATATTGTTAATCAATTCCTGAATCAATACGGTTTTACCTACACCGGCACCACCAAATAATCCAATTTTACCTCCTTTTGAATAAGGCTCAATCAAGTCGATTACCTTAATCCCTGTAAATAACACCTCAGCAGAAGTTGATAAATCCTCGAATTTAGGTGCTGGGCGGTGGATTGGCAATCCATTGGTTTTATCTAGCTTACCAAGCCCGTCGATTGGGTCTCCCACTACATTGAATAATCGACCTCTAATTTCTTCTCCACTTGGCATTGTGATTGGGGTTCCAGTAGAAATTACTTTCTGCCCTCTTTGTAATCCATCTGTACTATCCATCGAGATACATCTCACGGTATCTTCTCCGATATGTTGTTCTACTTCCAAAATCAGTGGATCTTCTCCTTCTTTTACCACTTCAAGCGAATCGTAGATTCTTGGTAATTCTTGATCATTTTCAAAAATAACATCGATTACCGGACCGATAATCTGCGAAATTTTTCCTATATTTTGTGCCATTTGCGTATAATTAGGTATGTAACTATATAACTATGTTTCTGCAAATATAATTTTTTTTTTGAGTATTTGGTATTTTATCGCTGCTTTTTTTCTTTAAATTTTCTAAAAAATTCCGTTATGATTTTTTATCTTGAATTTTTTTCAAAAGATTTTCCATCGCCCCATAAATTCCCTCAAAATTCGGTTTTTTGCCCGAAATATAAATAAACATTATTGCATGCGGCATCTCTAGCTTGGATTGATTTAATCGGTAAGCTTCTCGCATCAAACGCTTGATGTGATTGCGATCTGTGGCATGTTTAAAAAGTTTCTTGGGCACCGAAACACCAATCATATTCATTTCTCCCTGCGCCAAAGGGGTAAAAATTGCTTTTAATGGATAATTCTTAACCGAAGCACCTTCGCTAAAAAGAAATTCAATCCATTTTTTTCGCTTTAACTTATTTTTTTTTCTAAATAAAAACCTTTCTTTAGCGGTATTTTCTACATTTGAACTCAAATAATTAAACTTTTTTCTTAAACAATATAAATTTTATTGCGCTTGCAATTGATAAATATTGTACCTTTGTAGATACAAAAGACAAATTTAAAATAATTTTTTATGTATCCAGAAGAAATAGTAATACCAATGAAGCAAGAATTAACGCTGAATGGTTTTGAAGATTTATCTACAGTTGAAAAAGTTCAAGAATTTTTAGCTAAAAAAGGCACTAGCCTTTTGGTAGTAAACAGCGTTTGTGGCTGTGCTGCAGGCGGTGCAAGACCAGGTGTTGTAGCTTCTCTTTCTCAAGATAAAAAACCTGATAATTTAGGAACTGTATTTGCTGGCTTTGATATCGAAGCTACCAAAGTGGCAAGAGAAGCAATGTTGCCTTTCCCGCCAAGCTCTCCATCTGTGGCACTTTTCAAAGACGGAGAATTAGTGCATATGCTTGAGAGACATCACATCGAGGGGCATTCTCCTGCTATGATTGCAGAGAATTTGCAATCTGCTTACGATGAATTTTGCTAAAAATTAATTTTTTAAAAATAACCAACAACAATAAATTTTATGAAAGTAGCCGTAGTAGGTGCCACTGGAATGGTGGGCGAACGCATGTTAAAAGTTTTGGAGGAAAGAAATTTCCCCGTAGATGAATTAGTACCCGTAGCTTCAGAGAGATCTGTAGGCAAAGAGGTTATCTTTAAAGGAAAGCCATACAAGGTAGTTTCCTTGCAAGAAGGGGTAGACAGCAAGTGCGATGTGGCTCTTTTCTCTGCAGGTGGCGGCGTTTCGCTTGAGTGGGCTCCTAAATTTGCCGAGGCAGGCACTACCGTAGTAGACAATTCATCGGCTTGGCGCATGGACGACACCAAAAAATTAGTGGTTCCAGAAATCAACGCCAATGTACTTACCAAAGAGGATAAAATTATTGCCAATCCAAACTGCTCAACAATTCAGCTTGTGGTGGCTTTGAAACCTTTGCACGATAAGTACAAAATCAAGCGCGTGGTGGTTTCTACCTACCAATCGGTAACGGGTACAGGAAAAGCCGCAGTAGATCAATTAAACGGAGAAATTGCAGGCGAAGAGGTTAAAAAAGTGTATCCATACCAAATCTTTAAAAACGCGCTACCACATTGCGATGTTTTTGAGGAAAACGGCTATACCAAAGAGGAAATGAAACTTACTCGTGAGACCAAAAAAATCTTAGATCCTAATATCGAAGTTACAGCTACTGCTGTGCGAGTTCCCGTTCAAGGTGGGCATTCGGAGGCGGTGAACATCGAGTTTGAAAATGATTTTGACTTAAACGAGGTAAGACAACTTTTGCAAAATGCACCAGGCGTAACTCTGCAAGACAATACCGACACCAATACCTACCCGATGTGCCTTTATGCTGAGGGCAAAAACGATGTATTTGTAGGTAGAATCCGTCGAGATTTTTCTAAACCAAACGCCTTGAACATGTGGGTGGTTTCAGACAACTTGAGAAAAGGTGCTGCGACCAATACCATTCAAATTGCAGAATATTTGGTAGAAAATAATTTATTGTAAAAAATTATTTTTTTAGATATTTAACTTTCAGCGTGTTTCGTTTTTCTTTACGAAACACGCTTTTTTTATTTCAATTAAAAATTACAGAATTATCATTTTTTCGTAATTTAGCCTTTCAAATTTCAGTAAAAACATACAAATGCAAAGTTTCACATTCCCTAGAAAAGCATGCATTTTACTTTCTGCAGCCGCCATTGCCATGTACATAGGGCAAGCTTTGACCTTCTCACACTTTGGCGAAGTCACTTGGCAGTTTTGGGCAGCCACCATCATTACTTTAATCATTCACATCATTTGCTTTTTAGACTTATTTAAAAACAAAGCACTCCCACAAAAGCCGTGGATTTTTGTACTTTGTTTGTGGGGAATTGGCGCATTTATTTATTCAATTGCTAGACAGAAATGAAAAAGAATTTAAGCGAACTACAGCAAAAAAATCTTGCCTACAACTGGCACCCGTATATTCAGCACAAGGGCATGGACGCCCCTATCGTTATTACCAAAGGAAAAGATGCCCTTTTGTGGGACGAAAACGGCAACGAATACATCGACGCCATCGGCTCATGGTGGTGCAACCCGCATGGTCATGCAAATCCTGCCATTGCTAAAGCTATTTCAGACCAAATTCAGACTTTGGAACATGTGCTTTTTGGCGGATTCACGCATCCTTTAGCCATAGAACTTTCAGAAAAATTACTTTCGATTTTACCGCATAACCAAGCCAAAGTTTTCTATTCAGACAACGGATCTACCGCGGTGGAAGTGGCTGTGAAAATGGCTTTGCAATACCACATTAACCAAGGCGTGAAAAAAGATTGTATCATTTCTCTTGAAGATGCCTTTCATGGCGATACTTTCGCAGCCATGGCAGCTTCGGGCATTGGGCTCTACACCGAATCTTTCAAAGGTTTATTACTTAAAAATCACCGAATTCCAGTCCCTACGCCAGAAAACATTACGCAAGTCGAAGAGCAACTTTTAAATATTATTAAAAATCACAAACCTGCGGCTTTTATCTTTGAGCCGATTTTGCAAGGTGCTGCGGGTATGCGCGTTTACAAACCCGAATTGCTCGAACGATTGATGCAAATTTGCAAGGAGCACGATGTGCTTTGCATTGCCGATGAGGTGATGACGGGATTCGGGCGCACGGGAAGATTATTTGCCTGTGATTATTTAGAAGAGTTTCCTGATATTATGTGTATCTCCAAGGCTTTGACGGGTGGATTTATTCCACTAGCGGCAACCACTGCCACACAAAAAGTATATGATGCTTTTTGGGCAGACGAAGTGAACAAAGCACTTTTCCACGGGCATACTTTTATGGCAAATCCTGCTGGGTGCGCGGCGGCATTGGCAAGCATTAATCTAAGCATAAGCCCCGAAACCGAGAAAAACATTGAACGAATTTATCAACGAAATCTGAATTTTGCGCTCGAATTAAAAGAAACCAAAGGCGTAAAAGACATCGAAGTGCTGGGCGTGATGTTGCGTTTTGCGCTCGACCAGCCAGACAATGATTATTATGGAGAATTGAGAAATAAGATTTATGCCTTTTTTATGAAAAATCGTTTAATTTCTCGTCCCGTAGGCAATGTTTTATACATTCTCCCACCCTACTGCATTACCAATGAGCAATTAGACCAAACTTACGAAATCTTACGAAAAACAATTAAAAAATTCGCACCTAAAAAATAATTTAAAAACCGATTTTCGGGCGTTTTTTTTAGACTAAAAATTTCATAATTGAATATTTTTTTAGGGCTAAAGTTTTTCAACAAATACAACTTAAATGAATTCTAAAATCATTGTCACACAATATGCACAAGCGAGTTGCTTAAACGATTTAAGCGAACCTAAAAGTGGCTTGGCAAAGCACCTAATAGGCAAAGAAACCGCTTGGGGCGGAAAATTAACGCCCAAAATGGAAGAAAAACTCCAACAACTTTTAGCCCAAAATCCAAATTACCAAAAATTGGACAGAACGGTGCATTTGGCACTTTTGTGCGCAAGGGCTTTTAACTTTAATCCAGAAGACCAAAATTTAAAAATTGGAGTAAACATCGGCTCTAGCCGAGGGGCTACGCATAAATTAGAATCCGAATTTGAGGCATTTTTCAACCAAGAAAACATCGATATTCTCACTTCTCCTACGACTAGTTTGGGCAACATCTCGAGCTGGGTGGGGCAAGATTTGGGCTTACATGGCATTCAATTTAGCCACTCGATGACTTGTAGCACCTCCCTGCTGAGTGTGGCAAATGCGGTGGCTTGGCTACGCGCCAACATGACCGACAAAATGCTGGCGGGCGGTGCCGAGGCTCCGCTCACACCTTTTACCATTGCACAATCCAAGGCATTGCGAATTTATTCCCGAGAAAAAGAAATTCCTTGCTTGGCAGGAGATTTAAACAAATCTCAAAATACGATGGTTTTGGGCGAAGGGGCTGGGCTTTTGCTATTGGAAAAAGAAACCGAACAAAATAAAAATCAAAAAATCGTTGAAATTGCAGGAATTGGTTATACCTCTGAGCCATTGGCAAGTGCGACGAGTATCAGTGCGCAGGCTACGCATTTTCAAGCATCGATGCGAGAGGCTATTCGTGATTTAGACGAGCCCGTGGATGTGGTAATTACGCACACGCCTGGCACACGCAAAGGCGACCAAGCTGAATACGAAGCTGTGAAAGCGGTTTTTGGAAAAGAATTACCGCTCATCACTAACAATAAATGGAAAATCGGACACACTTTTGGCGCAGCGGGTGTATTAAGTTTGATTTATGGGATAGAAATGATTAAAAATCAAGATTTTTATGCTTTACCTTGGGATACAAACAACGCCAAAAAACGCCCAATTAAAAATGTATTAATCAACGCGGCGGGCTTTGGAGGAAACGCTGTGAGCGTTTTGATTAAAAGGTGATTTTAAGTCTTAAACTTTTAATCTAAAAACAAAAAAAGCTACCTTTTTAGGTAGCTTTCATTATATTAAGAATTGAGGGTTTACATCATACCGCCCATTCCGCCCATGCCTGGCATTCCTGCTGGCATACCGCCTTCGTTTTCTTTTGGAATATCATATACTACAGCTTCGGTAGTTACTAACATTCCTGCAACAGAAGCTGCGTTTTCAAGGGCAACACGAGTAACCTTAGTAGGATCTATGATTCCCGCATCTAGCATGTTTACATATTCGTCTGTTTTGGCATTGTAACCAAAGTTTTTGTCTCCTTCTTTGATTTTTGCCACCACTACAGAACCTTCGCCACCTGCGTTAGCAACGATTTGGCGTAATGGCTCTTCAATCGCTCTTTTCACGATTTTCACTCCAGTTTCTTCGTCTTGGTTATCGGCTTGTAGGTTATCTAAAGCACTCACTGAGCGAACTAAAGCTACCCCACCACCTGCAACGATTCCTTCTTCTACTGCTGCGCGAGTTGCATGCAATGCATCGTCTACACGGTCTTTTTTCTCTTTCATCTCTACTTCAGAAGCTGCACCTACATAAAGTACTGCTACACCGCCAGCTAACTTAGCCAAACGCTCTTGAAGTTTTTCTCTATCATAATCAGAAGTAGTAGTCTCGATTTGAGCTTTGATTTGGTTTACTCTCGCTTTGATTTGCTCTTCGTTTCCAGCACCGTTTACGATGGTAGTGTTGTCTTTGTCAATCGTAACTTTCTCTGCAGAACCAAGCATATCAATGGTTGCGTTTTCTAAAGTATATCCTCTTTCTTCTGAGATTACGGTACCGCCTGTAAGGATTGCTATGTCTTCCAACATTGCTTTTCTTCTATCACCAAAACCTGGTGCTTTTACAGCAGCAATTTTCAAAGAACCTCTTAATTTGTTTACTACTAAAGTAGCAAGTGCTTCTCCTTCTACTTCTTCAGAGATAATTAACAAAGATTTACCTTGTTGTGCTACTGGCTCCAATACTGGTAATAAATCCTTCATATTAGAGATTTTCTTATCCATCAACAAAATGTATGGATTGTCTAGCTCTGCAATCATTTTTTCTGAATCAGTTACGAAGTAAGGAGACTGGTAACCTCTATCAAACTGCATACCCTCTACTACATCTACATAAGTATCTGTACCTTTGGCTTCTTCTACAGTGATTACACCTTCTTTTCCTACTTTTCCAAATGCTTCTGCAATCAAAGAACCGATTGCATCATCATTATTAGCTGAAATAGAAGCTACTTGTTTAATTTTATCTTGATTATCACCTACTTCTGTAGATTGAGATTTAAGGTCTTCTACAATTCTTTCAACTGCTTTATCGATACCTCTTTTAAGATCCATTGGATTGGCTCCTGCAGCGACATTTTTCAAACCTTCGCGAACGATTGCTTGTGCCAAAACGGTTGCAGTGGTAGTACCGTCTCCTGCTAAATCGTTAGTTTTAGAGGCAACTTCTTTCACCATTTGAGCTCCCATGTTTTCTACTGGATCTTCAAGCTCGATTTCTTTAGCTACAGATACACCATCTTTGGTAACATGTGGTGCACCGAATGGTTTAGCCAACACTACATTTCTACCTTTTGGTCCGAGCGTAACTTTTACTGCATCGGCTAGTGTATCTACACCTTTTTTTAATTTATCTCTTGATTCTATATTGAATTTAATATCTTTTGCCATGATTGTAATTTATTTGTTTTTAAATATTTTGTTTTGAGTATTTTTACTTAATCATTTAATTAAACGATTGCCAAAATATCGGCTTCTCTCATAATTAAATAATCTTTTCCTTCTAATTTAAGCTCAGTACCTGCGTATTTTCCGTAAAGTACTTTATCCCCTACTTTTACAGTAAGTGGCTCGTCTTTTTTTCCAGTTCCTACCGCTACTACCACACCTTCTTGTGGTTTTTCTTTGGCTGAATCTGGGATAATGATTCCAGAAGCGGTTTTGGTTTCTGCTGGAGCGGGCTCAATCACCACGCGATCTGCTAAGGGTTTAATGTTTAAATTACTCATATTTATTTTCTATTTTTTCTAGTTAATTTACCTCTCTAAGTTTCACAAAGCATGCCAAGTAACTTAGATTTCCAAAACACTATTTTAATTACTGAAAATCTGCACCTTACACATTTTCACAATAACTGACAATTCATACAAAAAAATGCCAAGCTGGTGACAACTTGGCATTTTTCGGTTTTATCTTTTTGTGTTTAAATACTATTCAATAATGAATTTTATCGACTCTAAAAAGTCGTTTCCTTCGGCTTGCAAGATATAAACCCCTGGCGGGATTCCTATAATGTTGATTTTCTTAATAAAGTTTCCTGTTTGAGTATAATCTTCGTCTTGCTTGATTAATTGCCCCACAAGATTATATATTTTGAATTTCACTCCTGGCTTGGTTAAGTTAGAAATTTTCACATTTACATTTCTATGTGCTGGACTTGGATACAACTCCACATGTTTATTAGACGCTCTTTCTGGCAACAGAGAACTAAATACCACCGCACATAAATTTAAATTTGCAGTTGTGATTTTGCCCTGATATGGTTTAATTCCGTCTCCTACCAGCAATTTCCATTCTCCTTTCTGGGAAACTCCGTTGAATGTAGCAAATGGCACTTGTGGTTTGAAATCTTGAACGCTCTCGGTGCATTTCATGACGGAAGCTTTGTCTGATATTTCTGCATTTATATAATTTGCATTATCGTTCTCGCTACAAGGTTTGGTGAAAATTTCTGCCATTTCGCCCGAAGGTGAGATTAAATATGCTTGTAAATCTCTCATTCTCTGATGCTCAATTCCTAGTTTTAATTTAACATAACTGATTAGCCCTTCTTCTGAAACAGGAAATGTAATTTTGGTATATTCTTGAAAGTTTAGATTAGAGGCAGTGGCTCCATCTGCAATAGCCAGAGGCAATTTTTCATTGGGATAATAGTTTTTGCAAACATTATAGGCTTTATACCCCACCGAAAACGGCTGACTTACTGCAAAGAAAATATTCCCGACAGATTCGATTAAAATATAAGCTTGTTTCGCTTCAAAATCCGTTGGTAATTGAACGGTTTCCTCTCCATCGTTGCTCGCATTTTCTTTCACCAGGGTTTTCTGCATTTTTCCTGCTTGGTCTGTTACCAAGTAAATATTTACTTTAGAAACATTGATAGGAGCTATGTTGGTTTTGGCAATATTCCACTCTACCTTGAGCTCACCTCCTTTAGCCACAGTTTCGTATGCTTTTGGTTTCACAACAGAGAATCCCGTGTCACTTGCTTGAACATTCACCGTCATGTGGTCGGTGGCTACTTGCCCATAATCTCTGCCGTCTCTCACTACGAAACCAAACTTCAACGATCTGGCTACATTTGATAAAGATTCAAAAGGGGCATCGGTCAACATTTGTTTTTTAATTAAATTCCACGACGGAAACATTCTTTCTTTTTCTTTAGACGGTTTCACACTTCTAAAAAGCGGATCGGTCTTGCTATTGGCATCTGCATTTGTATAATTTAAGCTCTGAGAGCTATTCAATTGCTCCCAAGTATAAGTATAATCCTCTTTGTTTGAGCCCTCTGCTTCACCTTTTAACACAAATGGAGTTTTAGCTGGAATTGTATAATCTTCGCCTGCATCTGCCACTGGAGGCTGAGTAGGAGAATCCGTGATTTTTCCACAATTTTTCTTACCAAGCACATAACTCATTTGAAAAATACTGACTTGATTAAAATAATTATCACTACGACTCTGCACATTGAATTTTCCGCCATCTTCGTTTACAATTCCTGCATAGCCCATGATGGTAGATCCAGAACCTGGCTCTACATAAGATTCCTCCCGTGGTAGCTCTTTCTTTGAGAAAATATGCGTAGCTCCCAGCTGGTGTCCTATTTCATGCGTTAAGAAATCTACATCAAAATTGAGTCCCTCTGGCTTGGCATCATACGGAGCAGTAAAGGCACTTCCTTTTTTACCATTTACGCAGACAGTTCCTATATCTATCGACAAGCCTCCGCCAAAAGAAGCTCCTAATAAATGCCCTAAATCATAATTTTCGTTTCCTATCTTCTTGTCTAAAACCTCTTGCAATTCTCTTCCCCAAGTACCATTTTTAACACCAGTTTTCGCCTCTGAAAAAGGATCTGTTTTCGCCTCTGTAAAAATGATTTTATCCTCATCTGGAATTAACTCCAAATGCACCGAAAGTTCTTTTTCTAGCACAGCATTCACATGCGTGAGCGAGGTATTGATCGCTGCCAAAGCTTTTTCTTTGGTTCCGCCGTGATATTGCGTGTACTCTCCCGTTACGGCAATTGCCGTGCGGTAAACTCGCCTTTTGCCATCTGTCTTTAGTGGCAATTCGCTTATCGCTGGAGGCAATACATTTGTAGCCTCAGGCGTTAAGCAATTGAAATCAAAATTTAATTTATTATGATTTACAGCATAGGTACTGTACGAATTTTTATTCTTCGCCAAAGTTGTAATCCCTCCTTTATCATGAATTACCAAAGCATCAATTTTCTGAGGGCTTATACTCAATCGCAGTTGCGAACCATTTGCATACCCAATGTACGATTTAATATGAGGATATTTTTTTGCTAACTCAGGAGAAAAGTTGCTATTTTCCACCAATTTATATTTTGTAAAATCTCCGTTTTTAGTCGGAATTTGCACTTCGGCTTTTTGCTGAATATTTTTTTGCAAAGCCATCAAATCCAAATGATAAGCTTTTTGAATTTCGTGATTTTTAGGCGTAGAGGCTTGCCAATATTGCTGTGCAAAGGCAACCAACGGGAAAAGGATAAAAATATATAGAAATCGGTTTTTCATCTCTAAATTTATTTAGAATTCAAATTTAAAAATATTTAATCGAATTAATTGTAAAAAAACAATAGCACTTTGATTAATTAACATAAAAAAAATCTGTCTTTTAGTTTACACTAAAAGACAGATTTCCTCTTATAATTTAATAATTTCTACCTTACTCAGCTGGAGCGTTTGGCGTTACAGAAGTATCTGTAGTCTGCGGTAACGCTGGCATTTCCTTTACTGGAATATCAGGAGAAACAACATCGGTACTTCTTGGAGCCATGAAGTTTGCAAGAATTACCAAAACAGCTATCAAGATAGCCAAAGTCCATGTTGATTTGTCTAAGAAGTCATTGGTACGTTGTACCCCAAACATTTGACTTCCGCCCCCTCCAAAAGTGGAAGAAAGCCCCCCTCCTTTTGGGTTTTGAGACAATACTACCATTACTAGTAACACACAGACAATCATGATAACGATCATTAAAAATATAAATGTTGCCATATCTTAATTATTCTTTAATTCTTTAATTAAATTTATTTGGTCTGCAAAGAAACCACTTTTTTCTGGATATTTCAAACGCAAAATGTTATAAGCAGTGATTGCTTTGTCATATTTTTTCTGTTCTACATAGATTTTAGCCAAAGTTTCCGTCATCAAATGCGACATATTTTGGTCTTGTTTCAGCTTAATGGGACTTGGCTTATAGTCCTCAGAAGGCTTTATTTTCGGGCTTTTCTCCAAAAATTCGTTGATAATTTTTAATTTATCTTGAATGCCTTCTAGCTCCGCAGAACTTTGATTTTTCTCTTGAAAAGTTTTTTCATGAGATTTGTCATTTTTTTCATCTTCTGAGCTGGACAAATCACTTTTCTTGTTTGCTTTAAGCCATTGATTGAATAATAATTCGCTTTTTTGTGGAATTTGTGCCTCTTCTTTTGGCGATTCTTCGGGTTGCTCTATGGCTAAAGTCTGCTCTCTTTCTGCCTCTTGGGCATTGTCTAAAATCGGTTTTTGCTCGATTTCTTCTTTCACCTCTTTTGCAATGAGTGGCGTAGAGGTTTCTGTTTTCTCTTTTTTCTGATAAAAAAGATAATCGTAAAGAATTTTTCGGCTACCGCAATAAGTAGCTGTTTTTTGAAGATTTTCCAAAAAAATCGACTCCTCCGCTCCCTGCATCGCCTTGGTTTGCAATAAATGTAACGGCTGAAAATACGGATACTTTTCAAGCTCTCTCTCAATCAGAAAAAGTTTGTTATCCTTTAAATCAAGTGGATTTTTAAGTAATTCTAAAATTTCCATATTTTCTCTTACCAGTCGGCTACAATTGCATTAAATATTTGGTCGATTAGTCGTTTTATAATTTTCTCGGTCAGCTCATCTTGCACTTGTACCAAGGATTGATTTGCCTCGAAATCTCCATAATCAGAAAATGTGCGAGAAAAGCTTTTTTCTTCCTGAATTTTGTTCTCGTATCTCACTTTTACCGTGATTGTTAAACGGTTTTGCGCCGCACGGTCGCCACTCACTACGGAGGTAGGCGTTACGGTGTAATCCGTGATTTCCCCATCGATGATAATATTGGCATCCTCGGTGTTTACCAAAGTTAATTTGGTTCTTTGTTCAAATCTTAATTGAAGCGCATTGGTAAATTCTTGGCTTAAATTAGGATTCTGCAATGGTGCGTAGTTTGGGAATTTACGAATATTTGCCGTGTGGATTCTCGGATCTAGCGACGAGCCCGTAAAGGTGTAACAACCATTTAAACTTAAAAGCAACATTAAGCCCAAAAGGCTAAAAATTATTTTCTTATAAGCCATATTGCTTAATTTTTCGGTATAAAGTTCTTTCTGAAATGCCTAATTCCTCGGCGGCTTCTTTTCGTTTTCCGCTGTGTTTTTGCAAGGCTTTTTCGATTAAATCTATTTCGTTGTCCTGCAAAGATAAGGAATTATTTTCTGGAATATCCTCATAATCATAATCCTCCACTTCTGCAGGGTAAGTAGGCGTAGCTTCGATATTTTCTGGCTCGTATTTCAATAAGGAATCGGGGGCAGAGGTGTAGCCATTGAGCACTCGATTGACTAAATCTTTGTTATCTGCCACCACATCATCGTGATTTTTGGACAATAATTGCAAGGTGAGTGCTCGCAAATCGTTTAAATCCTTTTTCATATCAAAAAGGAATTTGTACAATAGCTCTCTCTCGTTTGAAAAATCGTTTTCGCCCTCACCAAATCCAGATTTAACAGGCACAATGCTATTAGTCGGTAAAAATTTGTTGATCTCTTCTGCCCCCACTTCTTCGCGCGTTTCTACCACAGAAACTTCCTCGGCAAAGTTTCGAAGTTGGCGCACATTCCCTGGCCAAGCGTAGTGCGACAAAGTGATCTCGGCTTGTGGCGTAAGTTTCACAACAGGACGACGGTATTTTTCGGCAAAATCAATGGCAAATTTTCTGAACAACAACGGAATATCTTCTGGACGCTCACGCAGGGCTGGAACTTTGATTTCCACCGTGTTTAAACGATAATATAAATCTTCTCTAAACTTCCCTTTTTGCACTGCATCTAGCACATTCACATTGGTTGCTGCCACGATACGCACATTGGTTTTTTGAACATTGGAAGAACCTACTTTCATAAATTCTCCCGTTTCCAGAACACGCAACAATCTCACCTGCGTGTGCAACGGTAATTCCCCTACCTCATCAAGGAAAATAGTTCCGCCATCGGCTTCCTCAAAATAGCCTTTTCTAGTTTGTGTAGCCCCTGTGAAAGCTCCTTTCTCGTGCCCAAACAGCTCAGAATCAATTGTTCCCTCGGGTATTGCTCCGCAGTTTACGGCAATGTATGTATTATGTTTTCTTAGACTTAAGGCATGAATTATTTTAGGAAAAAACTCTTTTCCCACTCCACTTTCTCCCGTGATGAGCACAGAAATATCAGTGTTTGCGACTTGCATAGCACGCTCAATCGCCATGTTTAGATTAGGGTTATTTCCTATGATGCCAAATCGCTGCTTGATTGCTTGTAGTGATTCTGCCATAATTCAATATTTTAAGGGTTTATCGATTTTGTTTCATCTGTTTCTATCACTTTTTCGCCATCTTTATTCCCTTTATCTTTCTTCTTGTCCTTTTCTTTCTTCTCTTTTTTCTTCTTTTCAGAGTCTATGGTATCAATCGGCTTTTCAGGAAAGGGGACAAAAGTCACATCTTCCCTCAGCTTTGGCTGAACTTCATTTAGACTTAACTCTCCATCTACGCAAGACGAAAAAAGCATACATCCAAAAGCTAAAATTATAATTTTTCTCATTTTTTAATTGATTTTAGATTCTCTCGCCCAATAATGTTGCCGAAGTACAATCTTTCACCAAAACATTTACAAAATCTCCCACTTTTTCATTGCCCGTTTTTGGGAATACTACCACGGTGTTTTGTGTGGTGCGACCATACCACTCGTCATCGCTTTTTTTAGAATTACCTTCAATCAAGACTTCGTGCACTTTGTTTAAATAAGAATCCATTCTTTCTTTGGAATGTTTCTGTTGTAAATCTATGATTTCGCGAAGACGGCGTTTTTTTACTTCCTCAGGCACATTGTCGTCCATTTTCTTGTGTGCAGGCGTTCCTGGGCGATCTGAATAGGCAAACATATACCCAAAATCGTACTTCACATGCTCCATTAGCGAAAGCGTATCTTGATGTTCCTCCTCGGTCTCATCACAGAATCCTGCAATCATATCATGAGATAAAGCACAATCTGGAACAATTTTTCTGATGTTATCTACCAATTCTATGTATTCCTCTCTAGTGTGCTGACGATTCATTCGTTTCAAAACGCTGGTACTTCCCGACTGAACTGGCAAGTGAATGTATTTGCAAATATTGTTGTGTTTAGCCATAACATGCAACACATCTAGCGTCATATCCTGTGGGTTTGATGTACTAAATCTTATACGCATTCCTGGCACCTCGGTCGCTACCATGTCTAGCAAATTAGCAAAACTCACGGCAGTTGCTTTTTGCATTTCGGTCGCGTTTTTAAAGTCTTTCTTCAATCCGCCACCATACCACAAGTAGCTATCTACATTTTGCCCCAAAAGGGTAACTTCCTTGTAGCCATTTTCCCATAATTCTTTGCATTCTTTGATGATTGAATGCGGGTCTCTGCTTCGTTCACGACCGCGGGTAAACGGCACAACGCAAAAAGTACACATATTGTCGCAACCACGCGTGATGGAAACAAACGCCGTTACGCCATTTCCGCCTAAACGAACAGGGCTTAAATCTGCATAAGTTTCGTCTTTAGACAAAATTACATTTACCGCCGAACGACCATCTTCTAATTCTTGCAATAAATTAGGCAAATCACGATACGCATCGGGACCTACAACCAAGTCCACAATATGCTCTTCTTCAAGGAATTTATCTTTTAAGCGTTCCGCCATGCAGCCCAACACGCCCACCAAAAGTTTGGGATTTGTCTTCTTGATCGCATTGAACTGGTTTAAGCGTTTACGCACTGTTTGTTCAGCTTTTTCACGAATTGAGCAAGTATTTAGCAAAATTAAATCTGCTTCTTCCAACACATTGGTCGTAGAAAATCCTTCTTTACTTAAAATAGAAGCCACAATTTCTGAGTCAGAAAAGTTCATCTGGCAACCATAACTTTCAAGAAAAAGCTTTCTATCGCCTTTTTTTCCTTCAGCCTGATATACTTCTCCTTGCCTTGTTTCGTCTATTACTTTTTCTTCAAACATTTTTGTATCAATAATTAAAGGGCAAAGATATATAAAAAAACTGACAATCTGGCAGAATTATATTTTAAAGCTTTGCTAATTTTATATAGCGGCGCATCATCTCCGCGTTTTGAGCATTTGCGGTGTCTACTTCCAAGATTTTAGCTCTTTCGCTCGGCGAAAAAAATTGATTTAAAGCATTTTTAAATTCCGCTTTATCTTTAGCTAAAGTATATTCTAAACCAAAAAGCTCAGCCAATGGCTTGGCACATAAATTATGTTCCGTTTTGAAATAAGCCTTTCCTGCGCCCGTATTCTCTGGACCTGGAATAATGCTAAAAATATCTCCGCCGCCATTATTGACTAAAACGATGCGCAAATTCTTAGGCAAAGCTCTATTCCAAAGGGCGTTGCTATCGTAAAAAAAGCTGATATCTCCCGTAACCAAGCACACTAATTCTTCGGTTTTCATTGCAAATCCCACCGCCGTAGAAGTAGAGCCATCGATACCGCTCGTGCCTCGGTTGCAGAAAATCTTGATGTCGTCGCGGTGCTCAAACAGCTGACTGTATCGTATGACCGAAGAATTGCTATACTGCACCACGCAATCCGCAGGATACGAATTGATTAATTTTTGAAATACCCACAAATCACAAAAATCTAGATTTTGTAGAAATTCGTTTTGTTTGGCTTCATTTTCCTCTCTGATTTTCAACCAAGTGGATTGATATTCGGAATCCTTTGGCTCAATATTTCGGCTGAGTGCCTCTGCAAAGATTTCTTCTTTTTGTTTAATTTCCTTGGACAAACAAAAGTAAGTATCTGGAAACCAATACGGGTTCACATGCCAATGTGCTTTTGGCTGATTAATGCGCAAAAAGCTTTTAATCTTTTTAGAAATGATGTTTTGCCCCAGCGTAATCAACAAATCGGGCGCAAGCGATTCGTTTTTAATCTTCTCTTTTTCAAACAAAACATTATCAATACGCGAAATGAATTTCTCGCCGTGCAGATTGGAGGTGTTTTCGGTAAAAATAATCACTTGCGGGAGCTGGGCTAAATTTTTTAACGCATGGTTTAGCCATTTAGATGGGCGTTGCAAACCTACCAAAATCATGATTTTCTGATACTGGCTTAATTCATTTTTTAAGGCTTCCCAATCCAAAGTTTCGGGCGCAAAAATCGGCGGCGTGATTTGTTCAAAATTGATTAATTTCTCCTCAGTGGTTTCATACAATGGCTCCGAAAACGGCATATTGATATGCACTGGTCCCGACTGCTCCATGGCAGAAAACACCGCTTTTTTTATTTTTATAAAGTTTTCGTAGATCTGCTCATCATCATCTTGCTCGGAAAGTTGCGTGTTGAAAAATGTGTGTTTTTCAAATAAATTTTCTTGGCGAATCGTTTGTCCGTCAAAAATATCTGTAAAATTCGCAGGGCGATCTGCCGTGAGCACAATCAGTGGAATGTTCTGATAAAAAGCCTCCGTAACTGCGGGATAATAATTTGCCGCAGCCGATCCCGAAGTACAACAAACCACCACTGGCTTTTCTGTCTTTTGCGCCATGCCAAGAGCCACAAATCCTGCCGAACGCTCATCTACCACCGAGTGCGTAGCAAAACCTCCATGATTTACAAAATCCATGGTGAGTGCTCCGTTTCGTGAGCCTGGAGAAATCACAATATCACGGATTCCCATCGCATAGAATGCCTCTACAATGAGCTGAACATTTATCTTCTTAGAACGAATTTTTGTTGGCATGGAACTTTTGCTTTAATTAAATTTTTTGATGATAAATTTGAAACTCTTTGTACAATCGATTGCCTGGAATACGCTCAATCTCTCTACGCATTTTCACATTTTCTTCCATGATTAAATGACTATCCATCATGCTGAAATCTAAGGACAAGGCAGATGATATTAAACTCGAACCTAAAATCGCATCGATTCCCTTGCCTTGCAAAGGCTCCGCCACGGCTCCTAGCAATAAAACCAGTCGCTTGGATTTCTTAAAGGCTCTAAAAATATGCCACCAACCGAAAGGCAAAATACGCCCTCGGGCTTTTTTAATTCCTTGGCTTAAATCTGGCATCGCTACCACAAAAGCAACTACTTTGCCTTGCGCATTGGTTACGACTTTAATTAATTTAGGATTTAACAAAGGTAAAAATCGAGTTGCAAATTCATTCTTTTCTGCTTCGGAAACAGGCGCAAAACCATAAATATTTTGATAAGTTTCATTGATTAAATCAAACACAGAGGACACAAAAGGCTTCACTTCCCGCGTACGCTTAAACTCGTGCAAAGTCAGTTTATGCTTGTCTAAAAGCAACTGCGTGAATCGCCCAAAACGCTCTACGACATTGGCTTTTAGCGGCACATCATATTCCATTAGGCGTACAAATGGCTCAAATTCCATTTTTTCGATAAATTGAGGCAAATAAGCGGGATTATTGGCAGTGACCATCATGCTCGGCTCTGCAAAACCTTTTACCACAAACCCTTGCGGCTCTTTGTCTGAAAACCCCATCGGGCCGATAAGCTCATCGCAATTTCTTGCTCTTGCCCAATCTTTTACGGCATTGATTAAGCTAGAAAAAACCTCAAAATCTTCATAGCAATCCAAATACGAAAATCTTGCACAATTTTGTTTTTTGCTCTGATTGAACTTAGTGGGCACAATGCCCATCACACGCCCTACCACTTTTTGATTTTTGTAGGCTAAAAACAAAATCGTTTCGTTTTGGGCAAAAGCAGGATTTTTTTCAGGTTTGAAGAATCGCTCCTCGTCCATATAGAGTGGCGACATCCAATGTGGATTTTGTGCATGGATTTTTTCAGGCAAATACACAAAAGCTTTCCACTGGCTTTTGGTTTTCACTTCCTTGATTTCAATTGAATTCATTCTTCAAACATTTTCGCAAAAAATAATAAATCAGCACTCCAGAAACGAGTCCCGCAATCACATCTACTGCATAGTGTGCCTTGATGTACACCGTAGCAAACAGCAAAAGTAAGGAAAAAGGCAGAATATATTTTATAATTGAAAAATAATTGTCCTTTAGCCATAATAAAATAATGACCGAAATCCCTACATGCGAGCTCGGAAATGCCGCCGTAGGAGCCTCTCCCACTTGCTGCACAAGTTTGACTAAGTAGCCAAAAATGCCTTGGGCTTGGATTTGGTTTAATGGACAAGGGTAATAAAACTGCGGACCTTCTACTGGAAATAGAATAAAAATTAAATAATAAATGATAAAAGACAGAATTAAATAATTACCAAAGCTTAGGATTTTCAGGGCTTTGGTGCGGAGCATGAAAATGATGAAAAACGGAATTAAATAATAGGAAAAATAACCTAAAAACATTAATTCTGAAAAAATAAAATTGGGGCATTTTTCTGAAAACGAAATGGCTAATTGCTGCCCAAAAAGTCGCTGCTCCCAGCTTGAAACTAGCGCATCTTGCTTAGGGAAAAATAGCGTATTGAACCACGCCGTTTCTGTGTATAATCTACCGAGCAAGGAATAGGCTAGCACTAAACTCACTAACTGGAACAGTGCTCCATCAAAATGCTTCTGAAACCAAATAACGACTAATAAAAAGGCTACAAACAATCCGCGATTGATGAGAATATTTGTCCACTCGAGCGACGACAAATTCATAAAAAAACAGCCTAAAAGACTTAGCGACAAATACACGCCCAGCCCTTTCCAATAGAGCGGAATCTTCATTTACTAAACTTTTTCAGCCGATAAAAATACGAATTTTGATGATTTTTTTGAAATTTTTAACGCGTTGATTCAATCTGTGACTATTGATAATATTCAATGGTTCTAACATCTAGAATATACATATGAGAACTATCTACACCATCAATATTTGACTGAATTTTTCGCTCTGTCCAATTACCTTTCACATCAAACTTGGTGTAAGTATATCTGCGTTCTAAAAATATTTTTTGGTCTTCTCCTTTAAAAATCTTCAATGAGCTTAGGTTTCCCTTTGCATCGTAAGAATAAACTTCTTTTGTTGTAAAATCTCTATTATTTACACTAGTTGTAATAAATTCTATTTTTTGCCCTTTTTGATTATAAATGTATTTATCTGTAAAGAGATGTGTTCCCTGATTATCGTAAGTATTTTGTTCAATCAAATTATTTTTAAAATCATATTTTGATGTGATTTTTCGGCTTAAATTACCTACTTCAAAAAATCTTTTCTCTACAATCACATTGCCTTTATCATCATGCTCGTAGGTAGAAAATCCCGTATTTAATATACTCTCGTTATTTTTTCGGATTAAACGATCTTGCACATCATATTCAAGCGTAAACACTTCACTGGGAAGACCTTTCAATATGTTACTTTTTTCGCTCTCCTTCTCCCATAAGAAATACTTAGAAAGAAAACCTTTTGGAGTAAATTCCTTATTCTCTGCCTCAAAGAGCAAAGATCCTGAATCCTTATTTACATGAAATAGCTGCTCTTGCACCGACTTAACCTTAGCTTTTAAGTTTTCTATGGCTAAATCTGTTTTCCGATTAAAATTTTCTTCTTGATGATCATCGGAACGGCAAGACCAAAAGCTAAAAATAGCTATACTAAATAGTAAGAGTTTTTTCATAAATCCAAATATAAATATTTTCCTAAATAAATATTGAAATTTTATGATTTCAAACCCTATTTATTAACAAAAAGTACAATATCGATCATTCTTAAAAATTTGGTATATACAACAAATATTTAGTAGATTTGACCCCATAGCAATTAAAAAATGAATGTTTTATGGAAAACAAATCAACCAATCCAGTTTTGCAGACCAAGGCGTTTGATATGACTCGCACCACGGATCTGGGCGGTATTATGACCTTGAACGGAGTAATCGGAAAATCGTTTTTACTCATTCTCATCACTGCCGTTACTGCTTATTTTTCTTGGCAATATATTGACGAAAAGTTATTGCTGGACAATGAGTTTAACTTTATGCCTTATCTTTGGGGAAGTGTAATCGGTGGGTTTATCTTAGCACTAGTCATTACCTTCAAACCAAATATCGCACCCTTTGCCTCGCCTGTATATGCCGTTCTGGAAGGGCTTTTCTTGGGTATCATCTCTCTATTTTTTGAAGCTAACTATCCAGGCATTGCTGCACAGGCAATCATGGGAACTATGGGCGTGTTTTTAGCCATGTTAGCACTTTATAGATTTAAAATCATTAAAGTTACCGATCGCTTTAAAAGTGTAGTTTTTGGAGCAACTTTAGGAATTGCAATTCTTTACGGAGTGAGCATTCTGCTTAGCTTTTTCGGTGTTAGCATCCCTTTTATTTATCAAAGCGGGTGGATTGGTATCGGGTTTAGCATTTTTGTAGTAGGAATTGCAGCATTAAACCTTGCCATTGATTTTGATTTCATCGAAACTCAAATTGAGCGTGGTGCTAATAAAAACATGGAATGGTATGCTGCCTTTGGATTACTTGTAACTTTGGTTTGGTTATATCTAGAAATCCTAAGACTTTTAAGCAAAATCAGAGATTAATCACATCTCTTTATAAAACAAAAAATAGCGTCAAAAACATGTTTTTGACGCTATTTTTTTATGAATAAATTTCTGAATATTTTTAATTAATCAAAGTTGAAAAAAGCAAGTGATTATCGTTCAAATATTGATATTCAAAATCAAAATTATCAAATCGCTCAATCAAAGCATCTAAATCCTTTTTCTCGCTTAATTCCACGCCCAAGACCACGGGTCCCGACTCTCGGTTTACTCTCTTCACATATTGGAAATAAGTAATATCCACGCCATCGCCCAGAGCTTGGTTCACAAAATCGCGCAACGCCCCTGCTCTCTGCGGAAAATCAATGATGAAATAATGTTTTAAACCTTGGAATAAAAGTGCTTTTTCTTTCATATCCTCCATTCGGGTAATGTCGTTATTGCTTCCTGAAAGAACACAAACTACATTTTTCCCTTTGATTTCATCTTTCAAATGCTCCAATGCCGCAATGGACAAAGCTCCCGCAGGCTCAAGCACAATGGCATCTTTGTTATAAATATTAAGCACCTCAACGCATACTTGCCCTTCATCTATCAAAAGCACTTGATCAATGGTTTCCTTCATCACAGAAAATGTTAAATCCCCAATTTTCTTGACAGCGGCACCATCTACGAATTTATCGATTTTATCCAATTCCACGACTTCTCCTTTCTCCAAAGACTTCGTTAAACTTGGTGCTCCTAAAGGTTCTACGGCAATGATTTTGGTATTAGGGCTGAGCAATTTAAAATAAGACGAAACGCCTGAAGCCAATCCACCACCTCCTACGGGCAAAATCACATAATCAATCGGCTCGCTGGTTTGTTCCAAAATTTCTTTGGCAATCGTTGCCTGCCCTATGATGATTTGCTCATCGTTGAACGGCGGAATATAAGTAGCTCCCGAAGCTGCCACTTCGCTCAAAGCGGCATCGTTGCTATCATCAAATGTATCGCCGATGAGCACGGTTTCTATCCACTCTCCGCCAAACATTTTCACTTGATTCACCTTTTGCTTAGGCGTAGGTTTTGGCATAAAGATTTTTCCTTTAATCTTTAATTTAGCACAAGAAAGTGCCACACCCTGTGCATGATTTCCTGCACTGGCACACACTACACCTTTGGCTTTTTCTTCTGGGCTTAATTGTACAATTTTGTTGTAAGCTCCACGAATTTTATAGGAGCGAACGGTTTGTAAATCTTCTCTTTTATACCAAATATTTGCACCATAAGTGGCAGAAGCGTTTAAGTTTTTGTCTAAAGGCGTTCTGCGAATCACCTCTTGAATGCGTTCTGCCGCTTGTGCTACATTTTCTTGATTTACGAAATTCATTTTTTGCGTATTTTTTTAGTCTAAAAACCTACCCAAATATGATATCTGAGTAGGTTTTTAAAAAATATATTTTTAATTATTTTCTGGTCTTAATTGTCTCACAGCACGACCTGTTTCCCAGATTTCTGATTCTCTGATTTCTTTTAACTCTTGATTGAGCGAATCTCTGTAACCTTCTTTTGAATTTGCCTCGATGGTCTTTTTAGCCTCGTTTCCAGAAGCCACACTTTGGTACAATTCTTCAAAGACTGGCGAAGTCACATCACGGAATTTATTTTTCCAGTCCAGAGCTCCACGCTGTGCTGTTGTTGAGCAGTTGGCATACATCCAGTCCATTCCGTTTTGAGCTACAAGCGGCATTAAACTTTGTGTAAGCTCTTCCACTGTTTCATTAAATGCTTCAGATGGTGTGTGCCCGTGTGCTCTCAATACATTGTATTGCGCTTCGAATAAGCCTGCAATGGCTCCCATCAATACGCCTCGTTCACCTGTTAAGTCTGAATACACTTCGCGTTTAAAATCGGTTTCAAACAAATAGCCAGAACCTATTCCGATACCTAAAGCGATGACACGATCATAGGCTTTTCCTGTGGCATCTTGGTAAATGGCATAACTTGAGTTTAAGCCTTTTCCCTCCAAGAATAAAGTTCTAAGCGAACGACCTGAACCTTTTGGTGCTACCAAAATCACATCTACATCTGCTGGCGGAACGATGCCTGTTTGGTCGTTGAAAGTGATACCGAATCCGTGAGAGAAATAAAGGGCTTTACCTTTAGTTAAATGTTTTTTTACTTTATCCCACTGAGAAATTTGTCCTGCATCTGAAAGTAAATATTCAATAATAGTTGCTTTTTCTGCTGCTTCCTCGATTTCAAAAAGCGTTTCGCCTGTCACCCAACCATCTTCTACGGCTTTGTCCCAAGATTTTGAGTTTTTGCGTTGTCCTACGATTACATTTACTCCGTTATCTTTTAAGTTTAATGCTTGCCCTGGACCTTGCACACCGTAGCCGATGATGGCTACTACCTCATCTTTCAATACTTCTTGTGCTTTTTCTAATGGGAACTCTTCACGAGTTACCACATTTTCTTCTACTCCTCCAAAATTTATTTTTGCCATAATTGTTTGATTTTAAATTAAAATATTTTTTTCTAAGTTATCTATATAAGTTTGTAATAAAGTCATGTTTTTGGAAATTGCTACACGCCCTGAATTGGTGTATTCCAGCACTTCAAAATTGTCGTTTAAATCCTTTGAAAGTGCCTCAATTTCGTTTCTCCAGCCCGATTTCTGAATGATTACATATTCTGGCGTAACATCTAAAATATTAGCGGCATGTCTACGCACTACAAATTCTACATCGCCCTGCGTGAAAGATTCTGTGCGCAATTTGTAAAGTGCCATTTCTTGATAAACGACTTCGCTATTTCGGTAATAGAATGCTTTAGCAATATCCACTTGCTTTTCGATTTGCCCCACCAATTTCTTCACTTGTTCCTCGGTCTCGTTGATCACGATGGTGTAGCGGTGAATGTGCTCCACCTCGCTTGTAGATGCGGTGATACTCATAATGTTGATGTGTCTGCGACTAAAGATTAAGCTCACTTTATTAAGTGCCCCGACAACATCTTCTGTGTATATGGATAATGTGAATTCTTCTTTCATGATTTAATTATTTAAGTCTTATTTCTGAAACCGATGCTCCCGTAGGCACAAATGGAAAAACATTGTTTTCTTTTCCTACTCTTACTTCTAGCAAATAACTTCCTTTTGATTGTAAAAACTCTTCCACTGCTTTTTCCAAATCTTCGCGTTTTTCCACTTTGTTGTGTGCAATGTGGTAGCCTTCGGCAATGGTTTGAAAATCTGGATTTTTCATCACGGTGAATGAATATCTACTGTCGAAGAACAACTCTTGCCACTGGCGAACCATTCCTAAAAATTCATTGTTTAGAATTAAGATTTTCACATCGATTTCTGATTGAAAAATGGTGCCTAATTCCTGAATTGTCATTTGAAAACCGCCATCTCCTATCACTGCTATAACCTGGCGGTCTGGGGCTCCTAATTTAGCCCCGATTGAAGCTGGCAAAGCAAAGCCCATGGTTCCTAATCCGCCCGAAGTTACATTGCTGTTCCACTCTTCGAATTCATAATAGCGTTCGGTTACCATTTGGTGTTGCCCCACATCGGTTACTACAACAGCTTTTCCTTGTGTTTTATCTGAAATCATTTTAATGACTTCTCCCATGGAAATCATTTTGTCCTTCGCTGGCTGAAGTTCCTCGTCGATGACTTCTTTGTACTCTTCTTTTTCTAATTCTTTAAATTCATTAAGCCACTCGGTGTGCGATTTTTTCTCTACCAATTCTGTGAGCAAAGGCAATGTGTTTTTGCAACTTCCGAGCACTGGCACATCGGCGTACACAATTTTATTGATTTCAGATGGATCTATTTCTAAATGAATCACTTTGGCTTGTTTTGCATAACGCTCCACGTCTCCCGTTACACGGTCGTCAAAACGCATTCCCACAGCGATTAAAACATCACATTCATTAGTTAATTTATTCGGTGCATAATTACCGTGCATTCCAAGCATTCCTACATTGAGCGGATGGTTTCGCTCCAATGCCGAAACGCCCATGATAGTCCAAGCGGCAGGGATTCCTGACTTTTCGATAAATGCCTTAAATTCTTCTTTGGCATCACCCAAAATCACGCCTTGTCCAAACAAAACATATGGTTTTTTAGCTTGATTGATTAGCTCGGCTGCCTTTTTAATATTTTCGGTTGAAATGTTTGGTTCTGGCACATACACACGAAGATTTTCGCATGGTTTGTATTCAAAATCAAAAGTTGCAAATTGCGCATCTTTGGTAATATCCACTACCACAGGTCCAGGACGACCGCTTTTAGCCACATAAAAGGCTTTTGCAATGGCACCAGGAATATCTTCGGCACGAGTTACTTGAATGTTCCATTTTGTTACAGGCATCGTAACGCCCACCACATCGGTTTCTTGAAAGGCATCTGTTCCTAGCAAAGAGCTACCTACTTGCCCCGTGATACAAACAACGGGTGTGGAATCGATATAAGCATCGGCTAATCCAGTTACTAAATTGGTGGCTCCAGGTCCAGAAGTAGCAAAGCAAACACCCACCCTCCCCGAAACTCTCGCAAAACCTTGCGCTGCGTGAATGGCTCCTTGCTCATGGCGTGTAAGAATGTGCTTGATTTTATCTTGATAATCATAAAGTGAATCGTAGATAGGCATAATCGCCCCTCCTGGATACCCGAAAATGGTGTCTACCTTTTCCTGTAATAAACATTGTATTACTGCGTCTCTCCCTGTGATATTCTGTGTCATAATTTTTTATTTATCCGTTACACAACCGTTTGAAGCTGATGATACTAATTTTGCATATTTATATAAAGCACCTCTTTTAGCTTTTAAATCAGGTGCTGTCCAGTTAGCTCTTCTTTTTTCAAGCTCTTCGTCCGAAACGAGCAAATCAATGGTATTGGCTTCGGCATCAATTTGAATTAAATCCCCGTTTTCTACCAAGGCAATCACACCGCCTTCTTGCGCTTCGGGACAAACATGCCCTACAACAAATCCGTGCGTTCCGCCAGAGAAACGACCATCGGTTATAAGTGCTACATCTTTGCCAAGCCCTGCACCCATAATTGCTGCCGTTGGCTTTAACATTTCTGGCATTCCAGGTCCGCCTTTTGGCCCTTCGTAACGAATCACGACCACATCACCTTTCTCGATCTCTCCATTTTTAATGGCAGAATTGGCGTCGTATTCAGAATTATAAACTTTGGCTTTTCCTTTGAAATATAAACCTTCTTTTCCTGTGATTTTCGCCACCGAACCTTCTGAGGCTAAATTCCCACGAAGGATTCTGATATGCCCCGTCGCTTTGATTGGATTTTCTAAAGAGTGAATGATTTCGTTTTGATCGGTTAAATCTGGAACATTTTCCAAGTTTTCGGCTAAAGTTTTGCCCGTAACGGTGAGACAATCTCCATGCAAAAATCCGTTTTTAAGCAAATATTTTAAAACAGCTGGCGTTCCGCCTACTCGGTGCAAATCTTCCATCAAATATTTACCCGAAGGTTTTAAATCTGCCAACATTGGCGTTTTTTCGCTGATGCGCTGCATGTCCTCTAAACCAAAATCAATGCCCGCAGTATCGGCAATGGCTAAATAATGCAAAACGGCATTGGTTGAACCTCCCAAGATACTAACTAATGTAAATGCGTTTTCAAGCGATTTTTTGGTTACAATATCTAGTGGTTTGATGTCTTTTTTCAATAATTCCACTACGGCTTCGCCCGCTGCATAAGCATCTTTTTCTTTATCGCTCCCCACTGCAGGGTTTGATGAATTGAAAGGCAATGCCATTCCCAACGTTTCTATTGAAGATGCCATGGTGTTTGCCGTGTACATTCCGCCACAAGCACCCGCGCCAGGAATTGCATTTTCTATGATTTTTTGATAGGTTTCTTCGTCTATTTCTTTAGCCACCTTTTGCCCCCAAGCTTCGAAAGTGGAAACAATATCTAGTTTCTTACCAAAGCATGAGCCGTGTGCTACCGTTCCGCCATAAACTAAAACAGAAGGGCGATTTAATCTCAACATCGCCATCAAAGCTCCTGGCATATTTTTGTCGCAGCCCACTATGGTAACCAGCGCATCGTAGCTAAGCCCTTCTACCACACTCTCCACCGAATCGGCAATAATGTCTCGCGAAGGCAATGAAAAACGCATGCCGTGCGTTCCCATAGAAATTCCGTCGCTTATTCCGATTGTATTAAAAATTAAGCCCACCGCTTCTTTGTCATAAACGCCTTTTTTGATGATTTTGGCTAAATCATTTAAGTGCATATTACAAGGATTTCCCTCGTAGCCCGTGCTGGCAATTCCTACAAAAGGCTTGTGTAAATCTTCCTTGCTCAATCCAATGGCATGAAGCATTGCCTGAGCCGAAGGGTGTGTTTCGTCTGTAGAGACTTTTGCGCTAAACTTTTTAAACTTTTCCATTTTTTAATTTTTTACTAAAAATCCCGCTCATTGCTGGAATGAGCGGGATTTCATAAAACATTATAGAATCTCTTGCTCATTCCTTGTGAGAACGAATAATAATAGAGATAATAATAATGTTTTGACTATTCATTGTTTGTTATGTTTCTGGTTGCTAAGGTAAGCATCTTTTTTGAATCACAAAAAAATATTAATTGTTTTTTTCACAAAAAGGTAAAATATCATTAAAAAATCCTTTTTTGGGGTATTTTTTCAGTTTATTGTCCCAATGGGATATAAATCTGCACTTGGTCTTCTCTTATGATTTGCCAAGAGCTTTGCAATGTATAGAAGCCTTTTTCTTGGGCATATTTTTCTAAATCTTGATATGCCTTTTTTATATCTTCTGTATTATTATTCACGGTTATAGTCAAGCATTTATATGCTGGGATTTCCACATATTGCATACCTTCTTTTTGTGGCACATTTGCCTCGGTAAAGAATCCTGCGACAAAATTATTTTCGCTGGCATTTCTTTTTAAGAAATACACCACATCGCCATTGATTTGAGTGGGAGAAACTGAGTTTTCGTCAATTAAATAACTTTCTACCATGCCAAGTGCCTCGCCTACGGCGGTTCTGTATTCGGATTCGTCATTGGCGTCTGTCGTTTGCATAACGCCAAATAGCTTGTGCGCTGGCTCTCTTACTTCTCTTATGGCTCTTGCTTGCACATCACCTCCGTTTTCGGCTTGTTCTTTTTTGATAAGCTCGTCTAATTTTTCTAGCCCTTCTTGTAAATTTTTCTTGATACTGCGGCGCATGAAAAATGCATATACCTGAAACGGATACGAAACTTCTGCACTATCAAATGTCCAGATTACTTTCACTTTACCATCGTCCAAGACTTGGAATATCGCCTCGGAAGTGTTTCCTTTTTCTTCGCCAAACGATAGATTATAGCCTACGAATTGATTTTCTTTGGCATCGGTAATGGTTACAGACCCGCCTTCGCCATTTTCATGGCTCCATTTGAAGTATGCTCCCACACCTTCGGCAGGAGTAGAAAATTGGGCATTGGTCTCGATGTCATCTCCACTCCAGCCAAACCACTGCGACATTTTTTTAAGATTATTGAAATAGTCATATACTTTTTTAGGATTGGCTTCGTAGATATATTCCGCCTCTTCGTGTGTAGATTTTGGCAAAAAAACTGGAAAAATCACGATTCCTATCATCACTACCAGTAGTAGAATAATTACTTTCTTCATGCTTCGTTTATTAAATAGTTTGTGGAGCGTTTCGCTCTAATTGATATTTTATTTATACATTTGACGGGTCTAAAAATACGATTTATGAACCATATAATAAAAACAATTATCTTTTTTGGGTTATTTTTTAGTCTTTTTAATTGCACTCCAAATTACATCGCACTCCAAGATGCAGAGCAGGGATTATTCTTAGATCGTTCTAAAAAAGTGTCTGTAAATACTTTCTTTAACCGACGAATGGAAAGCGAACTTAAAAGCAGAATTGACCGGAATTGGTATATCGTAAATGAAGATTTAGACCATGTTTATTTCGGGCAAATGAAGAAAGAGAATAACATAACTATGATTAATCCTTTTTACAGAGTAGACAAGGCTAGCCTAGATTCTATCTTCCCAGGCTACCGCAGTATTGAGGGGAAATTCATTAAGGCTAAAATCTTTCAATCTTTTGTAAAACCCATTATTGAGGAAAGATTAAACACTCTCTGCCCTCAAAGCCAACAAATTGATTATAAAAAGCGTGATTATAAACTCACTAAAAATGGTATAGAATCTGAAGTGAAATTTGTAGGAAAATGCTACGAAAAACGAATTTTCACAGCTGAAATTAAGGCAACTTTAAATCCTAAAAATTTAGAAATCATTTCAGAGGACATTAAAATCAAATAAAAAACTATGGATATTCAAAATTTAATTACAAGCGCACTCAACAATCAGGTCATAGGACAAATGAGTAAAAGTTTAGGCGTAGACGATTCAAAAGTAAGTTCTGTTATCTCAATGGCGGTTCCTGCCATTTTGGGACAAATGAACAAAAATGCTCAAACGCCTCAAGGGGCAGAAAGCTTGAACCATGCACTCAACGATCACTCGGGCTCTATACTGGACAATCTGAGCGGATTGCTCGGCGGGGCTACCAACAATGCAGAGGGCGAGAGCATCTTAAACCATATTTTTGGCGGAAAACAAGAGCAATTAGCCCAAAACCTCGGTACCCAAGCGGGGCTTTCTAGTGGAAATGTTATGCAAATTCTTTCTACCATAGCTCCACTCATTATGGGCTTTCTGGGCAAAGAAAAACAGCAAGGAAATTTAAACTCCAATAATATTTCTGATTTACTCGGTAGCTTGCTAAGTGGAGCGACAAAAGGAGGCAATCAAAATGTGCTCGAAAAACTTTTAGACCAAAACGGGGACGGCAATATTACAGATGATTTAATGAATATGGGCTCTAACTTATTAAAAGGATTCTTCAACAAATAAGATTTTTTAATTTTACTAAATAAATTCATAAAACCTGCACCTACAAAGGATCGCAGTTTTTTTTTTATGCTACACGCTTAAATTTTAACACATTATATTTGTTAAATTTAGGTACTATGTTTTGCATAATACTATTTTTAGTTTATATATTTGCATAAGAAAGTTCTAAACTATACAACTATGAATACAGAAAAAGCTAAAGTGCAGATGCGAAAAGGCATCTTGGAGCTTTGTATTCTAAGCATTATCAAACGCGGAGATTGCTATTCTTCTGACATTATAGAAGAATTGAAAAACGCGCAAATGTTGGTAGTAGAAGGCACGCTATACCCCCTACTCACTCGTTTAAAAAATGCAGGAATGCTAAGCTACCGCTGGGAAGAATCGACCTCGGGGCCTCCTAGAAAATATTTTGACATTACACCAGAAGGTGAAAAATTCCTAAACGAGCTGATAGACTCGTGGTACAATCTCACTCAAACTGTTTCACACATTATCGAAAAAAACAACTAACATCATGGACAAAACATACAACATAGGACTTGGGGGCTTTTCTTTTATCATGGAAGAATCTGCCTTTAATGATTTAAAAAACTACATCGCAACCCTTCGCCAAAAATGGAGCGAAGATGAGGGGCGAGAGGAAATCATTGCCGATATCGAATATCGCATGGGCGAGCTGCTTCAAGAGCATTTAAAAGGTAGAGCGGTGGCCAATCGCGAAGACATTAAATACCTGATCGATACCATGGGAATGCCAAACGATTTGGAAGATGATGATTTAAGCGAAAATTATGCAGAAAATGGCTTTGCAACGGGAAGAACTACTCCCACTAACTCCACCTATGCCAATAGAAAATTGTACCGCGACCCGTATCACTGTATTTTGGGAGGAGTAGCTAGTGGGCTAGCAAATTACTTTGGCATAGACAGAGTTTGGATCCGTTTAGCATTGGTTTTAGCACCATTTTTAGACATCGTGATGATGGGTATTTCTACCTCATCGCTCATCATTTTGTACATTATAGCATGGATTGTAATCCCCAAGGCGACTACGGTTTCGGATATGCTACAAGCCAAGGGAGAACCCGTAAACGCCGAAACGATTAAAGAATTTAAAGCAGCCAATGGCGAATTGTTACCGCCTAGAGAAAGTTTTTTTCGTAGTGCTTTAAAAATATTGCTTAAAATCATTATTTTAACGATTGTAATTAGCTTAGGAGCTTTGGCTTTATTCACAACATTTACTATTGTGGGGGCACTATTCATTTATGGTGGCAGTAGCTTAAACTATTTCAATACCGAAATCCCTCCGCTGTTTGTTGAAAATTCATGGACATTTGGTGTAGCAGGAACGGCACTTGTTTTAGCACTCGTCTCCATCACTGCAGGGATTATACTATTCACTATTAAATTAATATCAAAAAACTTCAAGGTTAATAAAGCCCTCAAAATTGCGATTCCAATAATTCTGATAGGTTCAATTATAACCCTATTCACCTTGGCTGGAATTGAAGCAAGAAATTTCACCGCTAAAAGTTTAAAAACCAACTCGATTCCTCTTGCTGCGACACCAAACGACACGCTCATCTTTTCGTTCAACAAAGAATTTGATTCTAAC
Organism: Ornithobacterium rhinotracheale DSM 15997; assembly: GCF_000265465.1. Taxonomy (NCBI): domain Bacteria; kingdom Pseudomonadati; phylum Bacteroidota; class Flavobacteriia; order Flavobacteriales; family Weeksellaceae; genus Ornithobacterium; species Ornithobacterium rhinotracheale. The sequence continues at coordinate 1,592,812 of NC_018016.1, read as the reverse complement.
ACCTTTTTAGACGATGACTATGCAATGGTTGATAATAAAAACACCTTTGATTTCATCAATTCCAAAGATGCTAAAATCGTAGTAACGAAAACTTCTCGCGGCAAAAACTTTAAAGATGCACAAGAGACTTTAAGTAAATTAAAATTCCCGATTAAAGTATTGTCTAACGAAATTGAAATTCCGAATTATTTCACTTTGGGCAAAAACACACCTTTCCGTAATCAAGAAGTGGATTATTACATTCACCTGCCAAACAATGTTCCTTTTGTAGTGAAAGGGGCTCGTTTTGTGGAACAAAGGAATCAAAACCACACCTATATCACATCAAATGAGAGTAATAAACCAAATGGAACACCTAGAGTTTTCATGTTCATTGATGGAGAGTTGAAATGCACCAACTGTACCGATGATGATGTGGAGGATGAAGATTCCACTGAAACCGATAATGATTCTATCAGCATCGATGGCGAAAATTTAAAGCTTAAAGCCGATGGCAAAAACGAAAATGTAGAACTTGAAATTCCAGGTAAAATCAAAATTGAAGCTGATGGCAAACAACAAAAAGTGAAAATCAAATTGCCCGACGGCAAAGAAATCGTAAATATTAACGAATAATCATTTTTTCTCATATGTTATAATTTAAAGCCCGTATCGGGTATGCGGGCTTATTTTTTAAAAACTAAAAAATTATGAAATTCATTTTAACCTATAAACAATCAACGCGAGCACACCAACTCGCGTTTTTTTATACTTGTCATTTATCGATAAAAAAGTATCTTTGCCCTTATGAAGAAACTCATCGGCAGCCTTGCCTTTGCGCTCACGGGCTGGAAACTTAAAAACGATTTAGACATTTCTAAAATACATAGTTGTGTGCTTGTATGTGCGCCACATACCTCAAACTGGGACTTTTTCTATGCCGTGATGGCGTTCTGGAAACTCGGAATCCCAATGAAACTTTTTATCAAAGATTCTTGGACTAAACCTTGGTATGGCTTCGTTATCAAATGGCTGGGCGGCATTGGCGTAGATCGTTCAAAACGCAATAATTTAACCGATTACGCTGGCGAATTGCTTAAAAACTCGCCCGAGGGTTTATTTTTAATTAATTCTCCAGAGGCTACTCGCAGCTTTTCTTCACGCTGGAAAAAGGGATTTTACTACATTGCACAAAAGGGCGGAGTGCCTATCGTTTTAGCATTTTGCGATTACAAAAAAAAGGAGGCGGGCATAGGCAAAATCATTGATCCCGCGACGCATTCTGTGGAAGAAACTTTAAAAATTGCTGAAGATTTCTACCGAGATGTTGCGCCAAAATTCCCTGAAAACTTTAATCCTAAATTTACTGCTGATGAAGACTGATGATTTTTTGGCTAAACTAAACGAATCCAATCACAATACCGTGATGAAAACACTCGGGATTCGCTACATAGAATTTACGGGCGACACGCTCACCGCCGAGATGGAAGTAACGCCCAAAACACACCAGCCTATGGGGCTTTTGCACGGTGGGGTGAATGCCGTACTTGCCGAAACGGTGGGTAGCTATCTTTCGATTTTACAATTTAAAAAAGAAGATAAAAAATCTGCTGTGGGCATCAACATTCAAGTCAATCACATGCGTGCCGTGCGTAGCGGAAAAGTCTTTGCCACTGCCCGATTTTTGCGTAAAGGCAGTAGCCTGCATTTCATGGAAATCATCATCAAAAACGAAACAGGGCATATCACAGCACAAGCTACGATGACCAACAAAATTATTGATGTAAAATGAGTTTTATTCTGTATAAAAATCCTGAAGACGAAAGGCTTTTTTATGCTGAATTAAAAGCCACAGACACCGAGAAAAATGGTCGAAATTTCATTTTTCATTCGTTTGACAACCAAACGGAATGGATTTTTGAAATATTAGACGAAAAAAATATATCCAAAAACGAAATTTTAAGTTTAAAGGTTGATTTACAAACCGAAAATCAGCCGAATTATATTTTATCTCAAGCGGAATATCTGGATTTGTGCCAAAATTTCATCGCTGAATTAAAGGCAAAAAACTACGAAAAATTGATTTTGAGCCGAGTTAAAAAAACGCCCGCACTCTCTCCTACCGAGACTTTTCTGAAACTCACGCAAAAATATCCAAAAGCTTTTGTGTATCTTTTTCAGTACGAGGGCACCACTTGGCTTGGCGCAACACCTGAACAATTGGTAAAAATTGAAAACAACAAGCTCCAGACTATTGCCTTGGCAGGCACCAAAGCCAATGCAGAAAATCGTGATTGGACAGAGAAAGAGCGAGAAGAACATCAATTTGTAGTGGATTACATCGCTTCGGCACTTCGTGATTTTAAGCCCGAAATTGGAAAAACTTTCACGATAGAGTTGCAAAATATTTCGCATTTAAAAACAAATATTTCAGCGACTTTGCCCGAAAATTTCAACACGACACAAATCACTGAACAACTGCACCCTACGCCAGCCGTTTGTGGTTTGCCCAAAGCCAAGTCCATGGCATTTATTTTGCAAAACGAACCGCATGAGCGTAGATTCTACGCAGGATTTTTAGGTTTTAAAAATGCAAATTCAGCTGATTTTTATGTAAACTTGCGCTGCGCCGAATTGTTTAAAGATTATACTTTACGCTATGTCGGGGGCGGACTCACCGCCAAAAGTGATGCCCAAAGCGAATGGCAAGAAACCGAACTTAAAAGTTTAGCGATTGGGGAATAAAAAAAGCAAGAAAATCTAAATTTCTTGCTTTTTTATTTTGCTCCACACGCCATCAGCTGGTTATAGATGATTTCGTAGACTTTATCTTTATACATTGGCATTTCGGCTTTGGTATAAGTATCCGCAGGGATTATCGCATTTCTAAACACACGCACTTTGCCTGGATAGCCTGTAAACAAACCATATGGCATGTGTTCTTTCATTCCGCAAATGGTATGCACCGCCATCGGCACATGGTGCTCTATACTCATAGAGAAAGCTCCTCGCTTAAAGCTATCGAGCACGATACTAGTATCATCTGGCACGCCGCCTTCTGGAAAAATACAAATAGAATAGCCTTGTTTAAGCTTAGCTTGGGTTTTCTTAAAAACTTGCAAACGGCTTTCTTTGCTTTTCCTATCCACGGTAACGGCAATACGATTGTACACAAATCCAAAAATCGGAATTTTGCCCAATTCGGCTTTCCCCACAAACACCATAGGATTAGGCGTAATCACCAGCATGAGCATAATATCCATAAACGAAGTGTGATTGGCAACGATGATGTATTGTTGCCTAGGCTTCAGCTTTTCGCCCGAAAGCTCACACCATAAACCCGAAAAATAAAACAAAATAAATCCCCAAACACGCATAAAATAATACGCCTTGGGATAATCTTTTTCTCTAAAACTAAACGGCAATACAAGAAACACCCCAATAATGGGCGTAAAAACAACCGCCACTAGCCCAAACCAGCAACGCCACAAAAAACTTAATATTTTCTTGATTCCGTTCACAATTTATTTTCCGTTAAAGGTATTCATGGTATTGGCTAAACCTGCAAAGACAAAACTTAAACAAGCATCTGATGCTTTATCCAAACGCTCTGCCATTTTAGCCTGCTCCTCTTCGCTCCATTTTCCGAGCACATAATCAATTTGTCCGCCACGAGAAAACTCATCGCCAATGCCAAATCGCAGTTTAGGATACTGCGTAGTGCCCAACAAGGCTTGAATACTCTTGAGCCCATTGTGCCCACCATCGCTCCCCTTGCCACGCATGCGCAAAGTGCCAAAAGGCAAATTCAAATCATCGGTAATGATTAAAATATTCTCAACAGGGATATTTTCTTTTTTAGCCCAAAAACTCACCGCTTTTCCACTCAGATTCATATAAGTATCTGGTTTCAGCACTGTAACGGGACGCGCTTTGTATTTAAACTGAATGATTTCTCCAAAATTAGACGGCTTAAACTTTTGGTCTACTTTTCTAGCCAATTCATCTACGACCATAAAACCAATGTTGTGGCGTGTATCTCGATATTCTTCTCCAATATTGCCTAAGCCTACTATCAAATATTTTTGCATACAACAAATGTAAAAATTATCCTTATAAATAAGTTATAAAATATTAATTTTTTTATCATTGCTAAAGGCAAAATCTTTCAATGCTAAAACTACTGAATTTTAAACAAATAGAGCTTCGCCAAAAAACACAGGTGTTTTTTTAAAAAAAGACGCTACATTTTGGAAAAAAACAAGCGTGTTTTTCGGGAAAAGGAAGCTTCTTTTTAAGCCAATAGAAGCTTCCTTTTTTTACGATTATTATTTTTTTGATTTCATTAAAACAGATTGCTCCACTTAATTTTCAAACCTTATCTTTGCACAAACGAAGTTTAAAGGCATGAATGTACTCGATTTGGTACTAGGCGGATCGCTCCTGTATGGCACTTACATGGGCTATCGCCGTGGAATTTTTAGGCAAATTGCAGGAATCGTAGGACTGTATATTGCACTTATTTTTGGGCTAAAATATGCAGATTTGGCAGGAGATTTATTGCACGATAGCGGGCTAGCTCAGGGGAAAACGGCACCGTTCATAAGTTTCTGTATAGCCTTTATTTTGATATTGATAGCCATTCATTTTCTGGCGGGGTTTCTGCGCAAATTGAGCCGTAGTCTAGGGCTGGGGCTTCTGGAGCGTCTTTTGGGAGCGGTGCTAGGCGGTGTTAAAATCTCGCTCATGATTGGCGCATTTCTATTTTTTATACTTCGGGTGAATGGCAAAGCGCATTTTTTTCCAGAAGAAACCATCTCACAGAGTATTCTTCTGCCTTATTTTAAAATCGGATTTCCCATCATAGAATCGTTCTGGCACAGCTTTGTAAAACCTTAAAATCATGCTAAGTTTTATCGACATAAATACTCTTTGGTTTAAAATCTTCAATAGCATTGGTGCGGTGGCTCTTTTCATTTTTGGGATGAAAATCATGAGCGATGGTGCACAGCGTATTGCGGGGAAAAAGTTGCGTAATTTCATCAATGCTATTACTCACAAAAAATTCACGGCAATACTTGCAGGGATTGGCATCACCACCGCTATTCAGTCCTCATCGGCTTTGAGCGTTTTGGCAGTTTCCTTTACCAATGCGGGCTTACTGTCTCTTTACAAAGCTTTCTCTATTATTGTGGGAGCAAACATCGGAACCACACTCAAGCTTTGGGTGATTTCCTTAGGCTACGAAATAGATTTCTCTAGTCTATGCCTGCCAATCATTGCCCTTGCATTGCCGTTTTATTTATCTAAAAAGGTTACACAACAAAACTGGGCAATCTTCTGCATGGGATTTGCCTTGATGTTTATAGGTTTAAGTTTCCTTACGCACAATTTAAACTTCCTCACACAAGAGGAATTTTTATCTCAATTCTTATTTCAGCATCATTCCATCACACTTGGCAGGCAATTCAGCTTTTTGTTGCTTGGGCTCATTCTCACCGTCTTGATTCAGTCCTCCAGTGCCAGCACCTCAATTGTTTTAGTTTTACTAAATTTAGGTTTGCCACTAGAACTATGTGCCATGATGATCATCGGGGCAAATATAGGAACCTCTACCACAGCTCTTATCGCTGCCACGGTGGCAAATATTCGCGCTCGTTGTGTGGCGTATTTTCATTTTGGATTTAATGTATTAGGTGGTTGTTTATTTTTCTTTATTTCTCCTTTTATTATTCATATTTTGGTGCAACATAGCTTTTTTAGCAATCACTTTATCATTTTAGCCATTTTCCATACATTGTTTAATGTAGTTACGGCACTTGTAGTTTTCCCATTTATAGAGCCAATTGCTTCTTATGCCGAAGAATATAGCCAAAAACGAAAATCCAAAAACGAAAAATATAATTACACACACAAGGAACTAAATTTTGTAAATTCTCCTTTCACGCTCACTTCTGAAATGTACATTTACGAAGCCAATAAGAAATTATTGCGTTTTGTGGGCAACATCAAGCAATCCATCACGCTTGTTGGCAGATTGATTACAGAAAGCGATGACGAAAAATTTTTAGAGTTACACCACCGCATTGTCTTGCTCGAGAAGGAGGGAGACCGATTAGAAAAAGATATTTTAGGCTATTTAAATAAAATCTACGGCATGGATCTGCCCATTAATCAAGCCAAGAAGATTTATCATTTAATCGAGGTTTCCAAAGAGCTCGAAAGCATTGGAGATTTAATCATAAAAATGTCTTTCACTCATAAAAAAAGACGCCAAACCAATAGTTTCATCACGCCTAAATTACGCACCAATTTGCTCCAATTGCAAGATTTGGTTTCGCTATCTACCACGCATTTGATTCAAAACATCAACGAGAATGGCATTTCTCCGAATTTAAAGAAATCGCTGGAGCTAGAACACGATACCGATGTATGTTGCAGACACTCCTACAAGCTACTAATTAAATCGATTGAGCAAAACAAAATCAAACCACTGAGTGCCTTGCTATACAGAGATTTGATGCAGAATTACGAAATCATAAGCGACCATATTTTTAAAGCCAACAAAGCCCTTACCCGATAATGATTAATATTCAAGATATTTTTAAAATCCAAAATCAACACGAATTTGAGGAAATGACTTTGCGCGTGTTCCACTTCCAAGCGGAACATTGCGAGGTTTATCGTCAATTTATCCAGTATTTAAACATCAATCCAAAGGAAATCAATTCGGTAGAAAAAATCCCATTTTTGCCTATTTCTTTCTTTAAACAATTTAAAATTTTAACCGAGCAAAGCACTTACGAAAAGGTTTTTACCAGCTCAGGCACCACGGGCGAAAACACGAGCCACCATTATGTGCATCGCTTAAAGATTTATCATGATGAATTGGACGAGAGTTTCCGATATTTCTTTGGAAATTATACCGATTACGAGATTTTCTCGCTCCTGCCCGCCTATGCCGAGCGCACGGGCTCTTCGTTGATTGACATGGTGGAACATTGGAAAAAACAAACCCAGCAAAACACGCAGATTCACTATTTATACAATCACGAGCAATTGAAAGAAGATTTAATTAAAGCTCAAAATTTGGGCAAAAAAATCATTCTCATCGGCGTGAGTTTTGCCTTAATTGATTTTGCCGAAGCTTTTCCTTTTGAGATGAAAAACACCATTTTGATCGAAACAGGAGGCATGAAAGGACGCAAAAAAGAAATCACGCGCGAGGAATTGCACTCGATTTTAAAATCAGCTTTTGGGCTCAAGGAAATCTACTCCGAATATGGCATGACCGAACTGCTCTCACAAGCGTATTCTATGGGTAATCAGCGATTCAAAACCCCGCCTTGGATGCAGATTTTGCTCCGCGATACCGAAGATCCTTTGAGCCTCGTGCCACAAGGAAAAACAGGAGGCATCAATGTAATAGATTTAGCAAATTTATATTCCTGTAGCTTTATCGCTACCGATGATTTGGGCAAAATGTACCCAAACAACGAATTTGAGATTTTAGGCAGATTCGACAACAGCGATGTGCGTGGTTGCAATCTTTTGCTTTTAGGCTAAATGCCTCGAAATCCAATTTTCAATATCGCAGTACACCTGATTTTTAATCTCTTCGTTCAAAATCTCGTGACGCATTTTAGGATATAATTTAAGCACGACTTCTCGCCCACCAGCTTGAGCTTGGGTCGCCGCTTTTTTCACGCCTTTGCCAAAATCGCCAATCGGGTCGTCGTTTCCGCTGATGAAAAGCATTGGCAATTCAGGCGAAATATTTTTAGCCCAATGAGCTTTGGTCGCACAATCCACCACGCCGAGCAAGGCATAAAATCCATTTACCGAAAAAGGCTCACCACACAACGGATCTTGATGATAATTTTCTCGGTTTTGGTGATTCACGCTCAGCCAGTTTAAATCATGAAACAAAGGCTCATCTTTGAAAAATCGGTTGTTCATTCTAGCAAAAACGCCATTGATTAAATCACTCTTATAGCGTGGAATGATTTTGTTTAAAATAGCTAAAAATCCTTTCGCCAAGCTTGTTCCAAACACGCGTGCACCCGTCCCCATGACAATAGCCCCTTGAAAATCGGCAGATTTCTTTTGCAATAGGCATCGCAACACAAAAGAACCCATAGAATGCCCCATAACAAAATGTGGAATTTCAGGGAATTTTTGGTGCAAAAAATCGGTTATTGCACCAGCATCTTCCACCAAGTGCGTAGCAGGATTATCTGGCATAATAAAACTTAAATTTTCGGTATTTTTCGCCGTTTTTCCGTGCCCTAGATGGTCATACAGCATCACCGCAAAACCTTGCTCCTCCATGAATTTGGCAAAATCTAAATACCTGTCGCTATGCTCCTCCATGCCGTGAATAATCAAAAAAGTGGCTTTTGGCTTTTCGCTCGGCACTAATAATTGGTAAAAGATTTCGTGCGGTGCCAAACCTTCTTTTTCTTGCTGATAAAAATCCCGAATAATTTGCATTTTGAATGATTTTTAACCCCAAATTCATCAAGTTTTAAACCAAAAAAATTTAGTTATAAAAATATTTGAAACTCAGTTTAATAAAAAATATATTAGGCTGAAAAATAAATAATCCATACCTTTGTTAGCTGAAACTAACTTTTATTTTAGCAAACATAAACTACCTATGGAGAAAAAAGCGTGGAATCGAGAGCGATTGACACAGAGTTTGGCTGAAGCACACGCCAGTATCAACATTCCAGAAAATAGCAGTTTTTGGAAAAAATTATTGGCTTTTGTGGGACCTGGGCTTATGGTGGCTGTGGGGTATATGGATCCAGGAAACTGGGCTACGGATATTGAAGGGGGAGCAAGATTTGGCTACACTTTGCTGTTTGTGATTTTGCTTTCCAATGTTTTTGCCATGTTTTTGCAATATTTGGCATTAAAGTTAGGGATTGCTACCGAGCGAGATTTGGCGCAAGCCTGCCGAGACCACTACAAGCCTACGGTGAATTTCATCCTTTGGATTCTCTGTGAAATAGCCATCGCCGCCATGGACTTGGCAGAAGTTATAGGTTCTGCCATTGCATTGAATTTGCTTTTTGGGATTCCGTTGCCATGGGGAGTCGCCATTACGGTTGCCGATGTGTTTTTGATTTTATTTCTTCAGGCTAAAGGTTTTAGAAAACTAGAAAGTGTCGTAGGGGCTTTGATCATCATTATTGCAGGCTGTTTTATGTACGAATTAATCGTGAGCTCGCCTAATATGCCCGATGTTGTAAAAGGCTTGCTACCTCATCCAGAAATTGTTACCAATCCCTCTATGCTCTACATTGCAGTGGGGATTTTGGGGGCAACGGTGATGCCGCACAACTTATATTTGCACAGTAGCGTGGTGCAAACTCGCAACTACAAACGCACGGAAAGTGGTAAAAAAATGGCAATAAAATACGCTACTATCGAAAGTAATGTTTCGCTACTTTTGGCATTTTTCATCAATGCGGCGATTTTAATTACAGCTGCCGCTACTTTCCACGGAACGCCTTACGAAAACATTGCCGATATTCATGATGCGTACCAGATGCTTACGCCAGTTTTGGGGGCAAGTTTAGCGAGTACACTTTTTGCGATTGCACTTTTGGCTTCGGGGCAAAACTCCACGATTACAGGGACTCTTGCAGGGCAAATCGTGATGGAAGGTTTTTTAAATTTAAGACTAAAACCTTGGGTGCGCCGATTGGTTACTCGATTGATTGCCGTGATTCCTGCCATGATTGTCGCTATATTGTATGGCGAAAAAGGAACCAACGAGCTTTTGATTTTAAGCCAAGTAATCCTTTCTATGCAATTAAGTTTTGCCGTGATTCCTTTAGTTAAATTCACCAGTAGCAAAGCCAAGATGGGACGATTCGTCAATACGCTTTGGATTAAAATCGTGGCGTGGATTATCACCATCATTATCGTGATTTTAAACTTATTTTTACTTATAGAAACCTTCAAACAACTTTAAACATTTAAATAAAATCAAGCTTTTAGCCTTAAAAAAATAGCTAAAAATCAATTTCTTTTTAAATATTTAATTATATTGCTGTGGTTTTAAAACATTAAATCGCATGGATAAGAGGAATAAATATGATATTGCCTATTTGCGCATGGCTAAAATCTGGGGGCAACTTTCGTATTGCAAACGCAAACAAGTGGGTGCTTTGATTGTGAAAGACCGAATGATCATCTCCGATGGCTACAATGGCACCCCGAGCGGCTTTGAAAACACATGCGAAGATGATGACAATCAAACCAAATGGTATGTGCTCCACGCCGAAGCCAATGCGATTTTGAAAGTAGCAGCTTCTACTCAAAGTTGCGAGGGAGCAACGCTTTATATTACGCTTTCGCCATGCAAAGAATGTAGCAAATTGATATACCAGAGCGGCATCAAACGCGTGGTGTACATTGATCAATATTCCGATACTTCTGGCTTGGAGTTTTTAGCCAAAGCTGGAGTAGAAATCACTCAAATTTCAGCCGAAGAAATCAATGAAGAAATGGTTTAAAGTTTTCAATGTAATTCTCATCATTTTATCGATGATTATGTTTTTTGCCATTGGCGTTCAAGTGGGCAAAAAATATGATATTGCCATTGATGAAAACGATGATTATGTAACTATTTCTTATGACTTAAACGAGCAAAAAGTGCGAAGATTGATGAGCTTAATTGATAATTACTACATCGATTCGCTCAACACCGATGATTTGGTGGACAAAACCATTGATTTTGTAACGCAAAATCTCGACCCGCACAGCATGTATATTCCTAAGGAACGAGGCGAAAGCACTACCCTCGCCATGGACGGCATCTACGAGGGAATAGGCGTGAGCTATGTAAATTACAACGATTCGGTAGTGGTAACACACAGCGCACCTAATAGCGTGAATGCTAAACTTTTTGAGCTCAGCGATAGGATTTTAGCCATTGGCAAACATTCAATTACTAAAGAAAACCGAGATTCTGTAAAAAACTATTTAGAAGGGAAACTAAATACTCAAATTCCCATTAAACTTTTGCGCAACGGAAACGAGATTGAAGTTACTGCCAAACGAACTAAAATTTCGCAAAGTTCTGTTCCTTTGTTTTATATGATTAATGACCGTTTGGGCTACATCAAATTGGATAAATTCATTCATAATTCTGCCGAAGATTTTAGAAATGCTTTAAGTTTTTTAAAGAAAAAAGGCATGAAATCCTTGGTTTTGGATTTGCGCGACAATCCTGGCGGATTGGTAGATGCAGCACAGAAAATTGCTGATGAATTCTTGAAGGAAGATCAATTGATTGTCTACACACAAGACAAGGAAGGCAAAAAGAAATTCCGATACGCGACGGGCGAAGGAACTTTTCAGAAACGACCGATTTATATTTTAATTAATGAAGGTTCAGCTTCGGCGAGCGAAATCCTTGCAGGAGCCATTCAAGACCAAGATGCAGGCATCATCATCGGGCGCAGAAGTTATGGAAAAGGATTGGTGCAAAAAGAAATAAGCTTGGGAGATGGCTCCAAAATTAGATTGACAACGGCTAAATATTATACTCCAACAGGTAGATGTATCCAAAAACCTTACACGCAGAACGACAAAAATTATGTTTACGATATTCGCAACCGATTGGCTTCTGGCGAATTATACAACATCGATAGCATTAAAAAAATCGAATCTTTACGATTTAAAACACCGAAAGGCAAAATCGTGTACGGCGGCGGTGGAATTATTCCAGATGTATTTATCCCGATTGATACCGTAAACATTGGAAGATGGTTTTATGAGCACGGATTGAACAATCATTTAGAACGACCGATTTTTTCATTTATTGATAAAAACCATTTAACTTTAGAAAAAATAAAAGAACCGCATTTTGTAAAATATTACAGCGTGGATTCTCTGGCAAATGCACTACGCAAGGACATCAATCCAATTCAAAACAGCCCCGAGGAATTAGCTAATTTCAATACTTTTGTAAAGGCAAGCATGGCTAATTTCATCTACGGGAGCAACGCTTATAACCAAGTTTGGAACAGCGTAGACCCCATGATTCTAGAAGCCATAAAACTTGATAACGAGCAACGATGAGCTGGGAACAAACACTGCGAGACTACAAAGCACATCTAAGCCTTGAACGAAACTTGTCTGAAAACACCATCAGCAACTATTTGCGTGATTTGCAAAAGCTACAAAATATGTTTCCAGACAATAATCCCGAGGAGTTAACCGCGGAAGAGTTACGCTTGTTTAATTATAAAATAGGCGAACAATATGCGGCTCGTTCTCAAGCGAGAATCCTATCAGGCGTGCGTGCTTTTTATAATTTTCTGGAAGAAGAAAAAAACGATACCAAGCCTAATCCCACCGAGCTGATTTCATCTCCAAAAATTGGGCGAAAACTGCCCGATACGCTTTCGCTCGAAGAAATTAATAAAATTGTAGAAAATATAGATTTAAGCCAAAAACATGGCGAACGAAACAAGGCGATTATCGAAATGCTATATGGCTGTGGATTACGGGTTTCTGAGCTTACGGAATTAAAGATTTCGGATCTATATTTTGAGGAAGATTTCATTCAAGTCTTAGGCAAAGGAAACAAAAAGCGATTGGTGCCAATTGCACAATACACGCAAAAAGTCCTGACCAATTACCTGCAACTCGTTCGCAGCCATCAAACAATACAGAAAGCCTACAGCGACCATGTTTTTATCAACAATCGTGGCACGAAACTCTCACGCGTTATGGTATTTAATATTATAAAAGAAGCCGCCGAGCGAGCAGGTATCAAGAAAAACATAAGCCCACACACCTTTAGGCATAGTTTTGCCACACATCTGCTTGAAAATGGTGGCGATTTGCGTTCCATTCAGCTTATGTTAGGACACGAAAGTATTACAACGACAGAAATTTACACCCACATCGACCGTTCATTTCTGAGAAAAAATATCGAAAAATTTCACCCAAGAAATAACAAAAAGACATAAAAAAAATCCTTTGTTCAGTAATAATTAAACAAAGGATTTCGTTTTTCTTAAGATTAAAAAATGCCTATTTTCTAGGTTTTACCTGATAGATTTCAAAATTTAAAATAAAGGAATGATCGTAACCCTGAACAAAATGATTTGCTTTGCGAGCAAAAGCCAAACGAGAAGGCACTATAATTAAACCTTGAAACTGAACAGCTGGCTTTGCATCTGCCTCGCGATTAGTTGATTTAAAATGTTTTAATCCATTGATTAATGCTGGGATTTCGTACAATTCTGGATTTATGTCTTTTCCAGGTTTAATATAGTAAAAAGACGGTTCCCACATCGGAACTCCCGTTGTATTGATAGTAGATTCTATCATATTTGGAATAACCTTTAAATCATATTTCTTCTCAGACTTTTCGTTCGGTATTTGTTTAGGGATAAAAGAAAACAAATTGTATTGCAATAAGATGTTGTCTTTTGTATTGCTTGTAATGCTAGCTCTATTGGCAGGAACTTTAGGATTCACTACATACCAGTAGCCAGATTCATCTTGTTTTGCCATTTCATAAAGCGACTTAGTATCTTTGGGTAATACGCTGAGTGGCATAGCTTTTCCCGCTTCGTTAAATCCATTTTCTTTCAAATATATGATAATCGCCTCGTCGTCTAATTGATTACGCTCTTTTTGGGAAATAAGCTTAAACGGATCCTCATCTTCCTTACAAGAGGAGATTACCAAAAAGGCTACTAGACAAAGGATTATATACTTTCCTATTTTCATATAAATTTAAAATTGTAAATTAGCAGATACAAATATATTTAAACTTTTAAGATTATATACAATTTATGGTACAAAATGTAAGTATGCGCATTGATAAGTTCTTATGGTGCGTACGCTATTTTAAAACCCGAAGCATCGCTACCGATGAGGTGAAGAAAAATCGTGTGTGGATAAATGATGAGGTAGCCAAACCATCTAAAGAAGTGCTGGTGGGCGATATTGTAAAGGTGAGAAAAAACCAAATTATTTATACTTTTGAGGTGCTACAAATTCCGCAAAGCCGTATGGGAGCTAAGCTGGTGAGCCTTCACATCAAAGACAGAACTGAAAAAGATCAACTAGATCTGCTCCAACTTCGTAAAGAAGCGCAAACGCATTATCGCAAAAAAGGTCTAGGGCGACCTACCAAAAAAGATCGCCGAGACTTAGATGACTTCATGTTTGATTTTGACGAAGAAGATGATTTTTAGCCCAACTTCAGTTTTTGGATGATTTCATCGGCTACTTGCTCAGGCGAAAGTCCTTGCGTATTGATAGTATATTTTGCCATTTGGTATTTGGGATTTCGCTCAAAAAGATGTTTTGCGATGAATTCAGGCAATTCATCATCAGACAAATGCTGAATTAGCGGGCGTTGTTCCTTGCCTTTTGCCAAGCGTTTTGCCAATTCAGCAGGCGATGCAAAGAGATAAAAACTCTCTGAACGCTCCAAAAGCAATTCCATGTTATTATAAAACATAGGTGCCCCACCACCTAGGCTTAAAATCATAGGCTCGGGAGATTGTAATAATTTCTCGAGCAATTGATTTTCTAATTTTCTGAAATAGATTTCGCCTTTTTGTTTAAAAATCTCAGAAATTTTAATTTTTTCAAAATTTTCTATTTCGTGGTCAAGATCTAGCCACTTGCACTGCAACTTCTCACTTAAGATACTGGCTACCGATGTTTTACCACTCCCCATATAGCCTACAAGAGATATCAACATATGTTCAATTTTAGGTTCAAAAATAAAAAAATATAAATTAAATCAAGAAAAAGTTTGCAGGTAAATTAAAAGTTTCTATATTTGCAGTCCAATTGCAAAACGCAAGACCTGGTAGCTCAGTTGGTAGAGCACAACACTTTTAATGTTGGGGTCCTGGGTTCGAGCCCCAGCCAGGTCACAAACAAAGTTCTTTTATTTGAAAATTTGATTTACAGGCTCACGTGGTGGAATTGGTAGACACGCCATCTTGAGGGGGTGGTGCCAGTATTGGTGTGCTGGTTCGAATCCAGTCGTGAGCACACAAAAAAAGAATTTATCGTTATCATTTTTTAGAATGACCTGGTAGCTCAGTTGGTAGAGCACAACACTTTTAATGTTGGGGTCCTGGGTTCGAGCCCCAGCCAGGTCACATATATTTTAATCCGTTTCATATTTTTTGGGACGGATTTTTTTGTTTTATACATTTTTCATTCTCTTCACCCTCACTCCTCCGACGAATATACAAAATATTGAATTTGCTATATTTTTCACCTTACTCGTTATTATCAAATAGCCTCAAAACTCTAACGGGATAAATAACATTTATTACTCTAACTAAGGCATATCATCTTTGTTTAAGTATAAAAACGTAATTTTAACCTAACTCCATTTTTAAATCTAGGCTTCAATGATTTTGAGCTTATTTAAAACAATCAACAATAAGTTCTGATTGGAGACACCACAAACTAAATTTAATCCATTACAAGGAACTATAACAGCGATTTCTTTCATCATTCTATTAAAGTTCATTGTATATTTTTTATTTCTTTGCCTTAATAAAAATCTTTCAGCTAAACACTCTAGTTCATTATTCAAACAATAAGGCGCGATGCAAAATGCATCGCGCCTTATTCTTATTACTGATTTTATGAATTAAGCCTCTCCTTGAACACCAAAGTTTGGTGCAGCTTCTGGCTCTTTAATCTCTCCAAATTGAGATTCAAAACGATTAATATTTTCAATCAAAGCCCCAGCTAATCTTTTAGCGTGGTAAGGAGTCAAGATAACTCTTGATTTCACTTGTGGCTTAGGCATTCCTGGCATCATTTGGATAAAATCTACCACAAACTCAGTGTTTGAATGATTGATCAAAGCCAAATTTGAATAAGTGCCTGATGCTGTTTCGTTATTGATTTCGATATCAAAGTTTTGTTGTTGGTTATTTTCGCTCATGATTTAAAATTTTTATTTTGTTGATTTTTTACTTTTTAATTCTTCGTATTCTTTTTGAGAACCTACAATCATATTTTGGTAAGCTTTAAGACCTGTACCTGCTGGAATTAAGTGACCTACAATCACATTTTCTTTCAATCCGTTCAAGTCGTCTACTTTACCAGCCACTGCTGCTTCGTTCAATACTTTTGTAGTTTCTTGGAATGATGCGGCAGAGATAAACGATTTAGTCTGTAATGCTGCTCTAGTGATACCTTGCAACACTGGCTCTGCTGTAGCTGGCATTGCATCACGAGCAACTACCAATTTAGCATCATCTCTACGAAGTTTTGAATTTTCATCTCTCAACTCACGAACAGAAACAATTTGTCCCGGTTTCAACACTTCACTATCTCCTGCATCTTCTACGACCTTCATTCCAAAGATTCTATCGTTTTCCTCGATAAAGTCGATTTTATGTTCCAAACTTGAATCTAAGAAACGAGTATCTCCTGCATCGATGATTCTTACTTTTCTCATCATCTGTCTTACGATGATTTCGAAGTGTTTATCATCAATTTTCACCCCTTGTAAACGATATACATCTTGGATTTCGTTTACTAAGTATTCTTGAACGGCAGTAGGCCCTTTAATATTCAAGATATCAGTCGGAGTAATTGCTCCATCAGACAACGGCATACCCGCACGGATAAAGTCGTTTTCTTGAACTAAGATTTGGTTTGAAAGTTTCACCAAGTATTTCTTGATTTCACCTGTACGAGATTCTACGATGATTTCACGGTTACCTCGTTTAACTTTACCAAAGCTTACCACTCCATCGATTTCAGAAACTACTGCAGGGTTTGATGGGTTACGCGCTTCGAAAAGCTCGGTCACCCTTGGTAAACCTCCCGTGATATCCCCTGATTTTGCAGAAGATCTTGGGATTTTCACCAATGTTTTACCCGCTATAATTTCTTCGCCATCGTCTACAATAAGGTGTGCACCTACTGGTAGGTTGTAAGATTTCTCTTCGCCACTCTTATCCACAACAATCAACGATGGGATTAATTTTTTATTTCTTGATTCAGAAATTACTTTTTCGGTAAATCCTGTTTGGTCATCTGTTTCTAATTGGAAAGTTTCACCTTGAGTTAAGTTTTCAAACTTAATTTTACCCGCAGTTTCTGCAATAATCACAGCGTTATAAGGGTCCCAAGAGTTGATTGCCTCTCCTTTAATTACTTTTTGTCCATCGCTTACATATAAAACTGAACCATAAGAAATGTTGTTTGTCATTACGACATCGCCATTTTTATTGATCAATTTCATCTCTGCGGTACGAGAAACTACCACTTTGATTGGTTCTCCTGCTTCATCTTTAGAATCTACTGTTCTTAATTCATCAAACTCTACAGTACCATCTTGTTTAGCTCTTAAAGTAGACTGCTCAGAAACGTTACCCGCAGTACCCCCTTGGTGGAATGTACGAAGCGTAAGCTGAGTACCTGGCTCACCAATTGATTGCGCTGCGATTACTCCTACAGTTTCTCCCATCTGAACTGGTTTACCAGTTGCAAGGTTTCTACCGTAACATTTAGCACAGATTCCTGATTTAGAATCACATGTTAAAGGAGAACGTACCTCGATTGTATCTACACCTGCAGCATCAATTTTAGCAGCGATTTCCTCATCAATTAATTGATCAGCTTCTACTAAAATATCTCCAGTTTCAGGGTCATATACATTTTGCAATGATGTTCTACCTAAAATTCTATCTTTTAGTGGCTCTATGATTTCATCATTTTTCTTCAATGCTGAAACTTCAAGACCTCTCAATGTACCACAATCTTCTTCGTTGATGATCACATCTTGAGAAACATCTACCAAACGACGAGTTAAGTAACCTGCGTCGGCAGTTTTCAACGCCGTATCCGCAAGACCTTTACGCGCACCGTGGGTAGAGATAAAGTATTCCAAGATTGATAAACCTTCGCGGAAGTTTGATACAATTGGGTTTTCGATAATGTCCCCTCCTGTAGAACCTGCTTTCTGCGGTTTTGCCATCAATCCACGCATACCACTCAACTGACGAATCTGCTCTTTGGAACCACGCGCTCCAGAATCAAGCATCATGAATACTGAGTTGAATCCTTGTTTGTCTTCACGCATACGCTTCATTACGATTTCAGTAAGGTTTGCGTTGGTGTTTGTCCAAACATCGATCACTTGGTTATAACGCTCGTTGTTGGTGATAAGACCCATGTTATAGTTTCCACGAATCGCATCTACTTCATCAATCGCATTTTGAATCATTTCTGATTTTTGCTCAGGAATTAAGATATCTCCCAATGAGAAAGAAAGTCCACCCTCGAATGCGTTCATGTATCCTAAGGTTTTCATTCTATCCAAGAATTTTGCAGTAGTAGGGAAATCTGTTTGTTTCAAAATGCTACCAATTACATTTCTCAAAGATTTTTTAGTTAAAACCTCGTTGATGTAACCTACTTCTTCTGGAACAATTTTGTTGAATAAAACACGACCTACAGAAGTTTCGATAAGCTTCATTTTGAACTCGCCGTCCTCTTTTACTCTTACCTTAACTTTGATTGGAGCGTTTAATTCAGCTTTTCCTTCGTTATATGCGATTTGTACTTCTTCGTCTGAATAGAAAGTTAAGCCTTCTCCAATTACTTTCTCCTCCTCGGTTGAATTTTTAATTTTGGTCATATAATATAGACCCAATACCATATCCTGAGAAGGTACTGCAATTGGCGAACCGTTTGCTGGGTTCAAAATGTTTTGAGAACCAAGCATCAATAATTGAGCTTCCAAAATTGCTTCTGGACCAAGTGGTAAGTGAACCGCCATCTGGTCACCATCGAAGTCGGCGTTAAACGCTGTACACGCAAGTGGGTGCAAACGGATTGCTTTACCTTCGATCAATTTTGGTTGGAATGCCTGAATACCAAGACGGTGCAAGGTAGGGGCACGGTTAAGTAGCACTGGGTGTCCTTTTAATACATTTTCTAAAATATCCCAAACTACTGGCTCTTTTCTATCAATAATCTTTTTAGCTGATTTTACCGTTTTTACAATTCCTCTTTCGATTAATTTTCTAACGATAAATGGCTTATATAGCTCAGCTGCCATATCTTTAGGCAATCCACACTCGTGCAATTCCAAATCTGGACCTACAACGATTACGGAACGAGCAGAATAATCCACACGCTTACCTAATAAGTTTTGACGGAAACGACCTTGCTTACCTTTCAATGAATCTGAAAGTGATTTCAATGGACGGTTACCATCAGCTTTTACGGCAGATGATTTTCTTGTATTGTCGAACAATGAATCTACGGCTTCCTGTAACATCCTTTTCTCGTTTCTCAAGATTACTTCTGGAGCTTTGATCTCCATCAATCTCTTCAAACGATTGTTTCTGATGATTACACGGCGGTATAAATCATTTAAATCTGAGGTAGCAAAACGCCCTCCATCTAGCGGAACTAATGGTCTTAATTCTGGTGGAATTACAGGGATTACTTTCATAATCATCCACTCTGGGCGGTTTACTTTTCCGTCTTGATTAGACTCTCTTAAAGACTCAACTACTTGAAGTCTTTTCAAAGCTTCGGTTCTTCTTTGTTTAGAAGTTTCGTGATTTGCTTTGTGTCTTAAGTCATAAGAAAGCTCATCTAAATCAATACGCTTTAATAATTCCTCTAAACATTCAGCTCCCATTTTAGCTACGAACTTATTAGGGTCTGAATCTTCTAAATATTGGTTTTCGATTGGTAAAGTTTCCATGATATCCAAATATTCTTCTTCTGTCAAGAAGTCCATTTGGTTAAGCTCTTCACCATCTGGTCTTTTAGCAATACCTGGCTGAATTACTACATAACGCTCGTAGTAAACAATCATGTCTAATTTCTTAGACGGGATTCCTAAAATGTATCCTAATTTGTTTGGTAGTGAACGGAAATACCAAATATGGGCTACTGGCACCACAAGGTTGATATGTCCAATTCTATCTCTTCGTACTTTTTTTTCGGTAACTTCTACCCCACAACGGTCGCAGACGATTCCTTTGTAACGAATTCTTTTATATTTTCCACAAGCACATTCGTAATCTTTTACTGGACCAAAAATTCTCTCGCAAAACAAACCGTCTCTTTCTGGCTTGTGCGTACGATAGTTGATGGTTTCTGGTTTTAAGACTTCACCATGTGAAGCTTGTAAAATGCTCTCTGGAGAGGCTAAACCAATTCTGATTTTATCGAATTTGCTAGTGTTGTTTTTATTTGTTGACATAGACTGATGCTATATATTATTTTAAATTAAATAAACGATGGTTTTCTTATTGTGGATTTTCATCTTCTGATGAAAGCAAATCAATATCTAAACCTAAACCTTTAAGTTCATGCAATAATACATTGAAAGATTCTGGAATACCTGGTTCTGGCATTGGATTACCTTTCACGATTGCATTGTAAGTATTGGCTCTACCTAGAACATCATCTGATTTCACAGTTAAAATTTCTCTCAAGATGTTAGATGCACCATAGGCTTCTAGTGCCCAAACCTCCATCTCTCCAAAACGCTGACCACCGAATTGTGCTTTACCTCCAAGTGGCTGCTGAGTAATCAATGAGTATGGACCGATAGAACGCGCGTGCATTTTGTCATCTACCATGTGACCTAGTTTCAACATGTAGATCACACCTACTGTTGCTTTTTGGTCGAATCTCTCTCCTGTACCACCATCGTAAAGATAAGTGGTTCCGTATCTTGGCACCCCTGCTTTGTCTGTTAACTCATTAATCTCTTTGATATGAGCTCCATCAAAAATAGGCGTTGCATATTTTTGTCCTAAGTTTCTACCTGCCCATCCGAGTACGGTCTCAAAAATCTGACCGATGTTCATACGAGAAGGTACCCCTAGTGGGTTCAATACAATGTCTACTGGCGTACCATCGGCAAGGAAAGGCATATCCTCATCTCTTACGATACGAGCTACGATACCTTTGTTACCGTGACGACCCGCCATTTTATCTCCAACTTTAAGTTTTCGTTTTTTAGCAATATAAATTTTAGCTAATTTCACGATACCTGAAGGCAATTCATCTCCCACAGAAATGGTAAATCTTTCTCTGTTCAATACACCTTGTAGGTCGTTGTATTTAATTTTGAAGTTGTGTAATAATTGTTTTACCAATTCGTTTAAGTGATCATCTGTTGTCCAGTTTCCACCTGTTAAGTTTTGGTAATCATCTACACTACTCAATAATTTTTGAGTGAATTTAGCTCCTTTTGGAATAATCTCCTCATTTAAGTCATTGAATACTCCTTGAGAAGTTTTTCCATTTAATAATTTATATAGTTTTTCTAGTAAAACTTCTCTTAACTCATCAAAGTTTTTCTGGAAGTCTTCGTCTAGTTTTTCAATCGTAATCTTATCCTTTGCTCTCTTGTTCTTATCTTTAATACTACGAGCAAATAATTTTTTATCAATTACTACACCTCTAAGCGATGGAGTTGCTTTCAATGAAGCGTCTTTCACATCACCTGCTTTGTCTCCAAAGATTGCACGAAGTAATTTTTCTTCTGGCGTAGGATCAGATTCACCTTTTGGAGTGATTTTTCCAATTAAGATATCTCCAGGTTTCACTTCTGCACCGATGCGGATCATACCATTTTCATCAAGGTCTTTAGTCGCTTCTTCCGATACGTTTGGAATATCGTTTGTAAGCTCCTCCATACCTAACTTGGTATCTCTCACATCCATAGTATATTCATCAATGTGAATTGAAGTAAACCAATCTTCTCTTACTGCTTTTTCAGAAATTACAATCGCATCCTCGAAGTTATATCCTTTCCAAGGCATGAATGATACAAGCAAGTTTCTACCTAAAGCAAGCTCTCCGTTTTCAGTAGCATAACCTTCGCATAAAACTTGCCCCTTTTGAACTTTGTCTCCAACTTTCACAATTGGCTTCAAGTTGATAGAAGTTCCTTGGTTAGTTTTTCTAAACTTAATTAAGTTATAAGTTTTCTCTGCTGGGTCAAAGCTTACGATATCTTGCTCTTCAGTTCTTTCGTATGCAATTACAATCTTACGGGCATCTACATAACGCACTTCTCCATTTCCTTCAGCATTGATTAAGATTCGGGAATCTCTAGCCACTGCACCTTCTAATCCTGTACCCACGATTGGTGCTTGAGGTTTTAATAATGGAACTGCTTGACGCATCATGTTAGATCCCATCAATGCACGGTTCGCATCATCGTGCTCCAAGAATGGAATCAATGAGGCTGAAATTGATGCAATCTGGTTTGGTGCCACATCCATTAAGTTTACTTCAGACGGATCTACAACAGGGAAATCACCATCTTCACGAGCAATTACACGATCGTTTAAAAATTTACCATGATCATCTAGCGGTGCATTTGCTTGCGCAATGATTTTATCTTCTTCCTCTTCTGCTGTTAAGTAAACTGGTTTCTTGTCTAAATCAACTACTCCGTTTTCAACAGTTCTATATGGAGTTTCTAAAAATCCCATACTGTTTACTTTTGCATACACACAAAGAGATGAAATCAAACCAATGTTTGGTCCCTCTGGTGTTTCAATCGGACAAAGTCTACCATAGTGAGTATAGTGAACATCTCGCACCTCGAAACCTGCTCTTTCACGAGAAAGACCTCCTGGTCCTAATGCCGACAAACGACGCTTATGCGTAACCTCAGACAATGGGTTTGTTTGATCCATGAACTGAGATAGCTGGTTTGTTCCAAAGAACGAATTGATAACAGAAGACAAGGTCTTTGCATTAATCAAATCAATTGGAGTAAACACCTCGTTATCTCTAACATTCATACGCTCACGAATTGTACGCGCCATACGGTTCAAACCAACACCAAATTGGTTTGCCATTTGCTCACCTACAGTTCTCACACGACGGTTAGACAAGTGGTCGATATCATCCACTTCAGCTTTAGAATTCACTAATTCTATTAAGTATTTAACGATAGAGATAATATCCTCTTTAGTTAAAACTTGAATATTTTCTGGAATATCTAAAGATAGTTTTTTATTTAATCTGTAACGACCAACTTCACCTAAGCTATATCGAGCGTCCGAGAAAAATAACTTATCGATAATACCACGAGCAGTTTCCTCATCTGGTGGCTCAGCGTTACGAAGCTGACGATAAATATACTCTACGGCTTCCTTTTCGGTGTTTGTTGGATCTTTTTGTAAAGTGTTTAAGATAATTGCGTAATCTTGAGCTTTGTTGTCTTCCTTATGCAAAAGGATAGTTTTAACACCCGCATCCAAAATCTCTTCGATGTGTTCTTTTTCAAGAATAGTTTCACGATCAAGAACGATTTCATTACGCTCAATAGATACCACTTCACCTGTATCTTCGTCTACGAAATCCTCGTGCCAAGTGTTCAATACACGAGCGGCTAAAGTTCTACCTAAAGCTTTAGTTAAATTAGCCTTAGTAGCTTTTACCTCCTCAGCTAAATCGAAGATTTCTAAAATATCTTTATCTCTTTCATAACCAATAGCTCTTAACAAAGTCGTAAGCGGAAGTTTTTTCTTACGATCAATGTAAGCATACATTACGCTATTAATATCAGTTGCAAATTCAATCCACGAACCTTTGAACGGAATGATACGAGAAGAATATAATTTTGTACCATTTGCGTGGAAAGATTGACCAAAGAATACCCCTGGAGAACGGTGTAATTGGGAAACGATAACTCGTTCCGCTCCATTAATTACAAAAGAACCGCTAGGAGTCATATATGGAATAGTTCCTAAATAAACATCTTGAACTACAGTTTCAAAATCTTCGTGCTCTGGATCTGTACAATACAGTTTTAAACGAGCTTTTAAAGGAACGCTATAAGTTAAACCTCTTTCGATACACTCTTGAATTGAGTAGCGTGGAGAATCCACAAAATAATCTAAAAATTCTAAAACAAACTGATTGCGTGTATCGGTGATTGGGAAGTTCTCTGCAAAAGTTTTAAAAAGACCTTCATTTTTTCGTTGGTCTGGTCTTGTTTCTAATTGGAAAAAATCTTCAAAAGACTTTAATTGAATATCCAAAAAATCTGGAATTTCCGCAACATCTTTTGCAGTGGAAAAATTAACTCTAGAATTATTTTTTGTCGCCAATTTCGTATGCATATTGGTTAATATGAAATTTAGTTTGCATTGTAAAAAAAGGGGGTTCTGCAATGCACCAGAACAAATGCGCTACTTAATACAAGTAACTAAAATGTAAAATAGGCTTAGACCTTTCACATGACGTGAAGGTCTAAACCTTGAATTTATTAATTAGTAAATTACTTAAGCTCTACTTCAGCTCCAGCTTCTTCTAATTGTTTTTTAAGAGCTTCTGCCTCATCTTTAGCAACTCCTTCTTTTACAGTTTGAGGAGCACCATCAACTAAGTCTTTAGCTTCTTTCAATCCTTTACCAGTTAATTCTTTAACCAATTTCACAACTGCTAATTTTGAGCTACCAGCTGATTTAAGGATTACATCGAATTCTGATTTTTCTTCAGCAGCATCAGCTCCTCCAGCAACTGCAGGACCAGCAACAGCAACTGCAGCAGCAGCTGGCTCGATACCATACTCTTCTTTAAGGATTTCAGCTAATTCGTTTACTTCTTTAACTGTTAAGTTTACTAATTCTTCTGCTAATTGTTTTAAATCTGCCATTTTAAATGTTTTTTTAAATTTTACTTATTATTAAATTGAGTGTTTTATTATTCTGAACGCTCACCAAGCGCTTTAACCAATCCAGAGATGGTTTGTCCACCACTTTGTAACTGAGAAAGAACAGTTTTAATTGGAGATTGTAGCAATGCCACAACATCTGCGATAAGCTCTTCCTTAGATTTAAGGTTAGATAATGCTTCAACTTTGTCGTCACCAACATAAACAGCTGAATCAATCCACGCACCTTTTAAGATTGGTTTTTCTGATTTTTTTCTAAACTCTTGAATTACTTTTGCAGGAGCATTTTCTTTTTCAGAAACCATGATTGCGGTATTCCCTTTAAGAGTAGCATACAACTCCTCATAATCTCTATCTTCAATGCTCTCCATTGCTTTTTGTAACAAAGTGTTTTTAACAACTCTAAGTTGAACACCTCTTTTAAAGCAAGCTCTTCTTAAGTTTGAAGTATCTGTTGAGTTTAATCCAGAAATATCTGATAAATAAACCGTATTTGTGCTACTTAGGACCTGAGTTAGGTCTTCTATCATTTGTGCTTTTTCTTCTCTTGTCATGCTTCGATTTATTTATGATTAAACACTTTTTGGATCTACTTGAACAGACTGACTCATAGTACTTGAAAGATAAATACTCTTCATATAAGTTCCTTTAGCAGCTGTTGGCTTCATTTTCAAAAGAGTTTGAATTAATTCTTTTGCATTTTCTTGAAGTTTTTCAGCCTCAAACGAAACTTTACCTATCACAGCGTGAACAATACCAGTTTTGTCTACTCTAAAGTCAATTTTACCAGACTTAACATCTGAAACTGCTTTAGCAACATCCATAGTCACAGTACCTGCTTTAGGGTTTGGCATTAAACCTCTAGGACCTAAGATTCTTCCCAATGGACCTAATTTACCCATTACAGCTGGCATAGTAACAATAACATCAACATCTGTCCAACCTTCTTTTATTTTAGTCAAATATTCGTCTAAACCTACATAGTCTGCACCTGCATTTTTAGCTTCTTGCTCTTTATCAGGAGTAACTAATGCTAATACTCGAACATCTTTACCTGTACCGTGTGGTAATGATACAACCCCACGCACCATTTGATTCGCTTTTTTAGGATCTACACCTAATCTTACTGCGATATCTACAGATGCATCAAAGTTTGCATTACTAATTTCTTTAACCAAAGCTGACGCTTCTTCTAAAGAATATACTTTTGATTTATCGTATTTAGCAGCTACTTCTTTTTGTTTTTTTGTCAATTTTGCCATAATCTTCTTTTTAATTATTCCGGTTTAGTCCCTCCTTTTACAGTTATACCCATAGAACGAGCTGTACCGGCAATCATTTTCATTGCAGATTCAACAGTAAAACAGTTTAAATCAGGCATCTTATCCTCAGCAATTGTGCGGATCTGATCCCACGAAACGTTCGCTACTTTTACACGGTTTGGTTCAGAAGACGCACCTTTTATTTTTGCAGCCTCTAGCAACTGAACTGCTGCTGGTGGAGTTTTAATTACAAAATCAAAAGATTTATCTTGATATACAGTAATTACAACTGGTAATACTTTACCCTGTTTTTCTTGTGTACGCCCGTTGAACTGCTTACAAAACTCCATGATGTTTACACCAGCAGCACCTAATGCAGGCCCTACAGGTGGCGAAGGATTCGCTTGCCCACCACGAACTTGTAGCTTTACAATTTTTTGTACTTTTTTTGCCATTTTAAATTTTTAAAAATTAAGCGTTATATATTTGGAAGCAGCCTAAATTTTCTCTACTTGCATGTAATTTAACTCAAGTGGTGTTTTTCTACCAAAAATAGATACCATCACTTTAAGCTTTCTTTTATCTTCGTTAAGATCCTCTATCACTCCATTAAAGTTAGCAAAAGGACCTTCAACTACCTTTATAGTTTCTCCTACTTGGTATGGGATATTTACAACATCTACATCTTCAGCCGCATCATCCATTCGTCCTAGCATACGATCAATTTCACTCTTACGCATAGGCACTGGATCTCCACCTTTAGTAGCACTCAAGAAACTAATTACTCCATTGATATTTTTAATAATATGAGGAACTTCTCCTACCAAGTTCACCTCAATCATAACATAACCAGGATAGAAAACTCTTTCTCTTTGAATTTTCTTCCCGTTTTTAATTTGAATAACTTTTTCGGTAGGAATCACAACCTGCCCCAAGTATTCTTCTAGACCTTGATATTTAATCTCGTCTTGAATAAGCTCTTTCACTTTATTTTCTCTACCACTAATGGTTTTTAAAACATACCATTTCATATCGCTCATAAGAATCGAGTTTTAAATTATTTCATTAGTTTATAAAAACCATTGATCGCATCACTAAATAGAGTATCTACTCCAAACAACAATACCGCTAATATGAGAGTACATATAGCGATCACAATAGTGGAAGATTGAAGTTCATTCCATTTAGGCCAGGTTACATGATGTGTAAACTCATTATAAGACCCTTTCAAAAAATCAACAATACCTTTCATGGAAATTTATATTAGCACGGGCGGTAGGGATCGAACCCACGACCTTTGGTTTTGGAGACCACTGCTCTACCAGCTGAGCTACGCCCGTATGATATAAGGTGTTTCTGCACTTAGGCAGAAAACACCTTTATATGCTTATTCTTATTTTATTAGTCTAAGATTTGAGTAACTTGTCCAGCACCTACTGTACGACCTCCTTCACGGATTGCGAAACGAAGACCTTCGCTAAGTGCGATTGGTTGGATCAATTCTACTTCGATAGAGATGTTATCTCCAGGCATAACCATTTCTACACCTTCTGGTAAGTGAATCTCTCCAGTCACGTCAGTTGTACGAACATAGAACTGTGGACGGTAGTTGTTTTTAAATGGAGTGTGACGTCCACCTTCTTCTTTTGTCAAGATATAAACCTCAGCTTTGAATTTTTTGTGAGGAGTTACAGAACCTTGTTTCGCGATAACCATACCACGACGGATTTCTGATTTCTCAATACCTCTTAACAATAGACCTACGTTATCACCAGCTTCACCTCTATCTAAGATCTTACGGAACATCTCTACCCCAGTAATAGTTGAAGTTAATTTCTCTTCCCCCATACCTACGATATCTACAGGATCACCAGTATTGATAACACCAGACTCGATACGACCAGTTGCTACAGTACCACGACCAGTAATTGAGAACACATCCTCGATCGGCATCAAGAAAGGCTTATCTTGATCTCTTTCTGGAATCTCAATCCAAGAGTCAACTTGATTCATCAACTCAGTAACAGACTCAACCCATTTAGCTTCACCATTCAAAGCACCTAAAGCTGAACCTTGAACTACTGGAGTATTATCTCCATCATATTCGTAAGATGACAACAAGTCACGAACTTCCATTTCTACAAGCTCCATCAACTCTTCATCGTCAACCATATCAGCCTTGTTTAAGAAAACAACGATGCGAGGTACGTTTACCTGACGACATAATAAGATGTGCTCTCTAGTTTGAGGCATTGGACCATCTGTAGCAGCAACCACAAGGATAGCACCATCCATCTGAGCAGCACCAGTAACCATGTTCTTAACGTAATCCGCGTGACCAGGACAGTCTACGTGAGCGTAGTGCCTGTTTGCAGTTTGATATTCTACGTGAGAAGAGTTAATTGTAATACCTCTTTCTTTTTCTTCTGGAGCATTATCGATTTGATCAAAAGCTCTTGCTTCTGAATAACCTAAATCAGCTAATACTTTAGTAATCGCAGCAGTTAAAGTAGTCTTACCGTGGTCAACGTGCCCGATAGTACCGATATTTAAATGCGGCTTGTCTCTGTTAAAAGTTTCCTTTGCCATGTCTTAAATAATTAAATTCTATTTGTGTTAAATTGATTCGACATTTGAGCCAATGACGGGATTTGAACCCGTGACCTCTTCCTTACCAAGGAAGCACTCTACCCCTGAGCTACATCGGCCAAAAGTTTTGAGCGGGAGACGGGACTCGAACCCGCAACATTCAGCTTGGAAGGCTGAAGCTCTACCAATTGAGCTACTCCCGCAGTTGACTTTTTATCAAAAAAAAGCAGTTGAATTACAAAATTATAATTACTGCTTCACTTAAGCAAATAAAAGATACCTTTTACTTTACTTTCCTTTAAAAAATCTGTGGGCAGAGAAGGATTCGAACCTCCGAAGTCGAAAGACAGCAGATTTACAGTCTGCCCTCGTTGGCCACTTGAGTATCTGCCCGAAAAATTAAGTTTAAGAGCCTCCAGAGGGACTCGAACCCACGACCTGCTGATTACAAATCAGCTGCTCTAGCCAACTGAGCTATGGAGGCGATTAATTCTCTTTAAACTTTATTCTAAAATTAAAAGAACAGTCCGTTGATTTGTTTTTCCTTATCAATCGGACTGCAAATATATAAACGATTTTTTATTCTACAAACTTTTTAGAGAAAAAATTTCATTTTTTTCAATTATTTTTTCGTCATTTTTTCTTTTTTCTTGATAACTAGCCTTTTAAGTGTATCCACAGAAAGGTTAATTACTTCTTCAAATGTTTGCCCATCTTTAGAAACTACGATATCATCACCTGGCACTTGAAGTCTCACCTCTACTATTTTGTTTTCTTTGCTATTATTGTTATCCAATTTTAGGAAGACATCTGCTGCCACAATTTGATCGTAAAATTGATCTAATTTTCCTAATTTCTCTTCTACAAATTCAACTAATTCATCTTTTGCGTTGAAGTTTACTGCTTGCAAATTTACTTTCATAATCTTTACTTTTTTTCGCGCGGGTGCGCTTTGTTAAACACTTTTTTTAATTGATTAATATCATTATGCGTATAAACTTGAGTCGAGGCTAAACTACTATGCCCCAAAATCTCCTTTACTGCGTTAATTTCTGCACCGTGACTCAGCATATTTGTAGCAAATGAATGTCTTAAAACATGCGGACTCACCTTTTTTTTATTGGTTACAAGTCTAAGGTACGAAATTACTATATTATAAACAAGTTTTGGATAAATTCTTTTCCCCCTTTCTGTGGTGAACAACGCTGCACAAGTTTTAGAAAATGGAGAGTTTTGAATTAAGGTCTTTACATGTTGCAACAATTCATCTCTCACCGGAATGATTCGCTCTTTATTTCTTTTTCCTAATACCTTAATTTGTTTCTGCTCAAAATCAATATCGCTGATGTTTATACCGATGAGCTCTGCGCGACGAATTCCTGTTTCGTACAAAAGTTGAATGAGGAGAAAGTCTCTATCGCCTATCCATGTTTCATCAAAAAATGAACGATTGAGCAATTGGTCTATTTCAGATTCGGAGATAGGAATATTTACTTCTTTTGGGAGTTTCAAGGATTTGATGTGGCTTGCAGGATTTTGTGAAATGTAATCTATATAGATCAGAAATTTAAAAAAACTGCGAATAGCACTCATTTTACGATTGATGGTCTTAGGTTTATTTCCTGCTTCGCTGAGCTGCATGAGGTAATTACGCAAATCTTTTTTATCTATATTTTTCCAGTTTTTTTTGATTTGTTGCACATAGGTTTCAAAATCAACCAAATCTCTCTGGTAAGATTCCACTGTGTGTTTGGAGTATCTGCGCTCTACACTTAAATATTCTAGGAAATTTTCAATCATAAAAAAAAAAACCATTTACCTCAAAGATAAATGGTTTTATACTATTAATAAAAATAAATTTATTATAATTCGTTTTTAGACTGCATTTTCTGCTTGTAAGAAGCACGAATAATTTCTTGACGTCTTAGAACTGAAGGTTTAGTGAACTGTTGTCTTTCTCTAAGTTCTTTAACGATTCTTGTTCTGTCGTATTTTCTTTTGTAGCGTTTCAACGCTCTTTCGATAGACTCGCCGTCTTTTACAGGTACTATTAACATATTTACATCTCTTTTATTTGGGACTGCAAATATATAAATATTTTTTAAAATACCATAAAAATCAATTTTTTATTTCAAAAACCTACATTCAAAACACAAATGCAACGCTTAAATAATTTAAAACTAAAAGCGTATGCAAAGAGAAGAAATCAGACCTTTTTTGGTAGTACAGAAGTTTGTACCCATTCCCGTAAATCATTTAGAACCTAAGCAGTACATATATGAATATGGTATTGTAGTACAGGTGTTGAAACAAGAAAATAATATTGAGGTATTATTTTCTGGTCGTTCGTGGATAACTTTTAAACCTAAGGATATTTTATATCATCGTGTGGCTGTGAAAAAAGAAGAAACCGATTTTTTTATAGAAAGCCGATAGGCTTTTGAGTGGGCTCGTCTCAAGTATCGGTAAAATCTAACGGCAAAAATCCCTGTAAATGCGACAATATCAAGAGGTTAATAATTATTATTTGTGTGAAAAGGTTCAGCTTAGACCTACTAGCCTATTGCATTATAGTTATGTGATGGACTTACGAAATTACGAAGTAGGCTATGCTCCTACTTTACGCCAAAATCTAAACAAGGAAAAAACAGAATTAGATGAGTTAAACGCACTAGATGATATTTCAGAGTTTGGTTCAATTGTTAAATATGCTGAAAAGTGTGTTGAGTTGTATAAGGAGAAACAACAAGAAGTGTATAATGAGAAAGGGCATGTTTTAAAGGATTTAGGAACGCTCTCGGATACTCAAGTAAGGAATATAAAGAAGTATGCTATTTTATTTGCTGACGCAACGAAATCAAACAAGGACAAATATTTATCTTTTGTAACCTTGACCTTGCCCAGTGCCCAAAAGCACCATGATAGAGTGTTGCGTAAAATACTTGCTAAGTATCTTGACCATTTAAAAAAGGTCTATGGTTTAAAAATTATCTCTGGAAAGCGGAGACGCAGAAGAATGGAAATATTCATTTTCATGTTTTGATTGATACGCAAATCCCTCGTGAGGATATTCAGCGCATATGGAACCAGTATATAAATAAATATGGTTATGTTGATAGATATTCTGAAAAGATGAACCGCTTAACGGCTAAAGAATATATGGCTAAGTATTCAAAAAATTATAAATCAGAAAAAGACTGCATACTAGCTTACCAGCGTAATAAAAAAATGGGTTGGAGCAATCCCCCAAGTACTAAAATTGAAACGCCAAAGAGTAAACGAAATATAGTTGCGTATGTGGTGAAATATCTATTAAAGCAAGAAGAAAATAAACGCCCAGTAATTGGTGCGGTGTGGGGCGCATCAAATAAGGTAAAAAAACTCAATTATTTAAATTTTGAAGTTAGCAGTTATTTAGAGGAGTTAAACCACTTGCGGGGAAAATTGGAGTATGTGCCTACTGCTATTCAATTTGTAGAGTTGTATAAAGGTAAAGTATATCAGATGATCCGCAAGGGATATAAAAAATTAAACGAGCATTTAAAAATTTATAATAAAGCCATAAGACAGTTATTAGATACCGATTTGAGTA
The DNA here is from genome assembly GCF_000265465.1 of Ornithobacterium rhinotracheale DSM 15997. Classification (NCBI taxonomy): domain Bacteria; kingdom Pseudomonadati; phylum Bacteroidota; class Flavobacteriia; order Flavobacteriales; family Weeksellaceae; genus Ornithobacterium; species Ornithobacterium rhinotracheale. The sequence goes on along the minus strand of NC_018016.1, from coordinate 1,560,690 downwards.
TAAATTTAGACCAGTTAATCCAATTAATTTATGAAAAACAATACACAGAACTTGCAAATAATTAGTGCTAAGGAGCTAGCTAATTATTTAGGCGTAAGCTATTCCACTGCACGCATGATAAAAAAAGATATTTTAAGCCACTATAAAAAGAAATATCTAACGCTAAAGCTCGTAAAAAAATATTTTGATGATTAGTGTCAAAAATTGGTATAAATCGCTTAAAAGTGGTAAAAATCGCTAGATTTTAAAAAGTGCTTTTGCATGCTTAATATCTTTGTTTCAGAAATTTAAAATAAGATATAAAAATGAGAGTAACATTAGCAAAAGCAACCGAGGTGCTGGAAGTTAAGGAAAGTGCAGCGGGTTTGATTTTAAAAGGTAATTCAAGTACCGATTTCGGACAGGTGCAAATTGAGTCTTACCTAGTAGATGAAACCTTTACTAAAAAGGTTTTGGTGCCAAAGATGAGCGTTAAGCTATTTACAGAATTGTTGGGCGTTCATTTTGTTAAATTGCAAACAACAATTGGTAGCGACAAAGTAGCGGTAATTCCTTTTTCTAAATCTGGAAGTTTGCCATTAGGTGACAAAACTTACATTGAGTTCCATGTATCGGGTGGACAAGCACAGAATGTAACTGCAGAAACATTTGAGGCTATTGGAAGTGCAGAGCCTATTTATGTGCAACAAGTGAAGCTTGACCAAAATATATCTGTAAAGGATGTTGATGTATTAGCATTTGATTATTTGGTAGCTGAAAAGACACCAAATGAATTGCAAGTTATCAATGCACAGGGCAAAACAAGGATTTCGCAACTACAACTTGATTATGCAAAAAATGCAAGGATTGATGAGTTATCGAAATTACCTGCATTGGATTTAACAGGCTTATACACCTTAGCAGTGTATAAAAATGTAGGAGAAGAATTTACATTCTATTTGTTAGACGCAAAATAATATTGAAATGATTGGAGCAGTAACAGCGGTAAGTAGTTTAATTGGAAGTGTGGGGGGCGGTAACGCCTCCGGCTCCTCTCTTGGTCAATTTGGAGGAAAGATAGTAGGCGGTGTATTAAGTAAGATAACTGGGGGGTTAGATAGCGTTTTGGCAAACGGCTTTGATTTGCATTGTTGGGGCTCGAGCTGGTCGCCTAGTAGAGCGATGAAAGAAGGAACCACAATCGTTGAATGGATTATTGAACAATCTGGGTTTACTAAGGTAGCCAGTGCTGACAATTTTAATAAGGCGTTACTTTATTTAAAAGTTTGTGCAAGTGGTTTTCCATGGGGAAAAGATTGTACGCGTAAAGGTACCGAGGCACTAGCTGCAATGATAACAGAGGCATATGGTAGAATGCTGAAAGAGTATCAGACAAGATTTACTTATGTTGGTGATAAGGAATATCCAAAAGGAACTGATGTAAACTTAAATTTCCCATTCCGTGACACTTCAAGAGGGGATGCCGTGAGTAAGGAAGTTTTGCGCGTGCCATTCTTTAGAGAAAAAACAGATGCTGAAAGACAAGCAGATAGCCAAGCAGGTTCATCGGATTACAGACCTAGTAAGGATCAAACACTTAAAACAGGAATGCCTACAGAAGGTGCGTATCCTGCGGTAACAGACGGGGAGGTATATGGAAAAGCTACTGGACATGTTGGGCGAAATGACAATAACATTTTGTATTTATTACTAGGAGGGGCATTGATTTATTTATTAACAAAGAAAAAATAACATTTAAAAACAAAATAAAGATGAAAGAATTAATAACAAAAGTTGATAGTTTTTTACTAAAGCCATTAAGTGGTAATGGTGCAGGGACAAGTATTGCGACCTTTTTGGTTTTAGGATTGGGAGCAGTGATTTTATCCGTGTACATGGGCTGGATTAAAATCAAAGGAAAAAGAAGAGGCTGGTAATTATTAACTAAAAAAGTATAGAAATGGCGTATAATAATGGATATAGTAATGGTTGGGGTGGAAATCCCAACCCTAATTTTAACCGAGGTTATGACCGAGGTTATAATAATCAGAGACAACCTAAAAAACATTCTGGGGCTAAAGCTGGACAATCCAAGAATGGAAGGTTTTATGTTACGGCTTGGAATTATTCAAAGCAAAGAGGTATGATAACTGTTAAAGCAATTTGAAAACTCTAAGAGTGTGCGTTCAGAGTCTCCAAACACTGGAAATAGATTTATAACTATGATGTTTGAGGCTTTCTATAAAAAGACTGGCGCAAAGGTTTTAGAAATAGCAAGTTTCAATGTGAATACTGGAAAAGTGTATTTGCAAAAGCTGGGAATGGTAATTTCAACTAAAGCACCTAATGGTGGATATTTCGGACAAATTAAAACTAGATAAGTTATGTTTAAACAATTGAAAGGATTATTTAAATCATTGCCGTTGTTATTGAAGTATGTACAATGTGCAAAAATATGTTTGCATCATGCGCACGAGGCAAAAAAAGAGATAGATACACTCTTTGATGATGTGGAGGGTAACGAGCCAGAGTACTTGAATGAAGAAGAACTTGCGGGTGTTCCTACGGATAAGGAACATATGTGGTAAAATATTGAGAGATGACAAGTAAATTAATTACAAGTGTTTTAATTGCAGTGGTTTACATTGGAATGATTATGTTATCAGATGTGTTGAAGGACCACATTAAAGATAGTTTTAAAGGATGAAGTTTTTAAGTGATTTGATGAAGAATAGTAAGCTATTGGCGTTATCGCTGATAGCTTTTATAATATTTTTGTTAGTTCGTAGATTTAATAGAGTTGTAACTGTTGTTAAACAAAAAATGGAGGATGCAAAGCCTTTGGTTTTAAAGGAAAAAACTACAGAACAGTTTGTGAAGACAAATTTTAGATTTTGGTCTGAAATGTTTAAAATGTTTTTTTCGGTTGGATCCTTTGACCCTTATTATGTTACACATGGTGTAAGAACGTTTAAAACTCCATTGGAATATGGGATAGAGTTGGGGAAAAGTATTGTTCCAATTAAGACAAAACCAAAGTTAAACAATCAACCTAAGAGCTCCGCACCAAGTCCAAAGTTAAATAATCAACCTAAGATACCCGCACCAAAACCAAAGCTTCACCCAGAGTGGCAAAAGGTTTTGGATAAATTTAATAAATCGTTATATGGGCAATAAGAGAAGAAATAAAAGAAGAGATAAAAAAATGACATATTTAAAAGCAATTGCCCTGCTAGCTGGAAGTTGGTGGGCTTATAAAATATCAAAACCAAAGTCTAAAGTTGAGTTTGGAGAATTGGAACTAGTGGGCGTTGATATTCCAAATACAGAGAGTGAGACTAAAAGTGTTTTATCTATGCTTTTAGTACCTAATGGATTGAGATTTGCCAAAGGATATAATTCATATGCTGATTGGGGTTATACTTTGTTTGATATATTAATAAATCAAATTAAAAGTGGTGATTTGTTGATAAATCAAGCATCTTATATAATGGCTACAGCATATCATGAAATGGGTCAATTTAGTTTATTGCGTGAGCGTTATAATGATAAAATTTCTGTTTTGAAGAAAACGCTTAAAGGGGATAAATTAAGGGAGTTTAACGAGTTTTTGAAGATTGCAGATACATTTGGTGTTAGTGCTGAAAAGGCTGTGTACATGGAGTGGAAGTATGGCGTACAATCTTGGTGTTATAATCCAGCTAGTAGAAGAAAGAATTTAAGTAATAAATATAAAGGTGATGGAGCTCGTTTTTTTGGTCGTGGATATTGCCAGTGGACTGGTAGGCATTTATATACTAAGTTTAAAGAGTTTTCTGGTGTAGATGTTTTGTCAAATCCAGATTTAATAGTAAATGATAAGCGTTTAAATGCTTTAATGACCATAAAAATGATGATGGCTGATAAACCTAATAATTTAACGGGTGTTTCTTTAAAGCTTTATTGTAATGAAAATAAAACAGATTATTACAATGCAAGAAGGGTTGTTAATTCTACAGATAGAGCAAAAGATATAGCCTCTTATGCTCAAAAGTTTGAAAATGTTTTTAATTCTTATTTAAAAAAATAGGTTATGACACAGCGAGAAAAAAGAAAAATTAAGTTTTGGTTATTCATCTTTTTAATAATCTATCTATTATTTAGATTGACCAAAAAGACGAGTATAAAGGAGAAAGTAAGCACAGGAGATAATTCCTTGTTGCCACTGGATACAAATAAATTCAAGGAACCTGTGAGTTTGCCCAAAGTAGAAAAACCAAAGTTTGATAAGGTTTTTGCAAAAGGCGGTTCTGCAGTGAGAAATGAAAAAGCATTTAGTCAAAAAGTTGATGATATGATGCAATCAGAAAAACAGAAGGGAAAAATACCAGTAAAAAGTGATGTGGTTAAAAAACTGCAGGAGGAGCAGGCAAATGATTTTTGTTCTGAATGTGAGGAAGAAAAGAGAAGGGAGCAGGAAGAAAGAAAGCGTAAAGAACAAGAAGAAATTAGAAAGAAGTTGCTTGAGAAGAAAAATAATTGCAACCAAATAAGTGAAGTTCCTGTAAAATTTCATTATGATTGTGAGGAGCCCGAGAAAGTTAAAATAACTGGCATGGGTGGACTTGCTCTATTTAGAATGCCATCAACTGGGCATTGCAGGGTATTAAATTTATATGGTGAAACTACACGTGTAATTCAGAGTTATAATGATGGGGAAAAAGAATATCTTGTTGAGCATGGGCATTATATAGATTTGTTGGGATATGTAAAGGCGCAGGTTTCAAATATTCAGCTTGATAGTAATGGGGGTTTTGAACAATTGAGTTAAACAAAAAATAAAGAGATATGACAAATTTTGTAGATAGGACAAAGATTTATAGTATATTAGGATTTACGGGGGCGGTTTCGTTTGATGAGCTAAAACCGCTTCTAGCAAGTTTATTGGCTATTGTGCTTGATTTTGCGTATAGCTTTGCAAAAAAGAAAATTAAAGATTTAAAAGATAAAAAAGATGAGTGATTGTGTGATAGTTATTGATAATAGAAAGTTTAGGAGTGAGCTTTTGTGTCGAGAGGTTTCTACAATTGATTTATCGGATAATTGTTATTATCAAGTAGGTCCATATTTTTATACCGCTAATGCATTTAGGCGTTATTTGATTGACAAGTCTGATTATGTTATTTATAAAAGGTTGATACCATTGGACGGAGAACCTGTGAAAGATTTACCAAATTTTATAGATGGATATGATTCAAATTCAGCGATTTTGTTAAGTTATAATGTTGGAACTTTTTATGATGGTTTTGTTGTAACGAAGAATAAAAACGGATATCACTTTAGAAATAGTACTAGTAAATTTGTTGGGGTCTATCTTGATGTATCGGACGCGTATAGTCATGCAGTTTGCGAATTAGAGCCAGGACAAGAGTATCATTATGCAGGTACTGGACCTTTCCTGTTGTATGACGCAGAAGAGGAGATTAAAGGTGTTGAGTAATGAGCCATAAAAATGATTATTCGTGTATAGTTTTCGGAGCCTTTGGAGTGTTCAAAATGCAATATGTGCACGATTTACACAGGTTCAGCAAGTGGCTTGATAGTTCCAAGTTTAGAGATTGGAAATATTTTAATGTGTATGACCGTAGGACTGGGGAGTATTTAAGACGCTTCTACAATGGAAACTATATACCAAGATTTTTAAATTAATTTGTTTGTTTTGAATAATGAGAGAGACTGCACCTTTGTTGGTGTGGTTTCTTTTTTTTTTATCTTTTTGCTTTGCACTATTTGGCATTTGTTTTGATAATGGTATTAACATATTTAAAAATCACTTAAAATCATGAAAAAAATATTACTATCATTTGGATTATGTTTAGCCGTAACCGCTGGATATGCACAAAGCAAGGAGGCAAAAAAAGAAATAAGAAAGTACTACACTGAAAAACAGATTAAGTACATTGAAAAAGAGTTAAAAGAATATATAAGTAATTGTGATGATATTTTGAATTTATCTAATTCTTTAGATGAGAAACTTTTAAGAATAAAGGGCATTTGATTGCTTATTTTGATTTTTTTATTAATCCACTTTATGATGATTTTTGTACGAAGGGTGAGGTTTATGGATATGGTTTGAAGATAAGTAGATTAATAAATGGTGAGTGATGGCACGGAGATTTAAACATTTAGATTTGTGTGAAAGGGCTAAAATAGAGGCGTATTTAACGGCTGGTTGGTCTATCTCTAAAATAGCCCGTGAACTGAAAAGGGATAAATCTACGATAAGCCGTGAAGTGAGGAGGAACCGAACGAAGAAAGGAAAGTATAAAGCAAAGACTGCACAGACGCTCTATTCTGAAAAGAAAGAGCGTTTTTTGCGTTATAGACGCTTTACAAAAGACATTGAGAAAAGAGTAAGACAATTTTTGTATAAAAGATATTCGCCCCTGCAGATTGTGGGGTATTGCAAAAAAATGGGGTTTGCTATGGTTTCAGTGGAAAGAATTTACCAATATATAAGGGCTGATAAATTGAAAGGTGGTAAATTATATAAATATTGCAGGCACGCTTTGAAAAAGAGAAAGGCACAGGTTTCTAAAATTGTTGGAAAGATAAAGAACCGCACTAGTATAGAAGAACGCCCGCAGGTTGTGAATGAGCGTAAGGAGTTCGGACACTGGGAGGGTGATTTAGTAGAGGGCAAAAATCATAAGGGTTATTTGCTGACACTTACGGAAAGAGTATCAAGGTTTTTGTTTGTAAAGTATATACCAAATAAAACAGCTGATGTGGTCGCTCGTGCTATTATTGATGTGTTACTTCCTTATAAAAAAGTGGTCAAATCAATAACCGTGGATAATGGTTTAGAGTTTTCAAATCATGATATAGTGTCCAATAAACTGCAAGCACAGATTTATTTTACAAATCCATACTCTAGTTGGCAAAAGGGGCAAATTGAGCACATGAACAAACTTATTAGACAGTATGTAAAAAAAGGTTCGGCAATTACAAAAAGTACCGCTAATAATCTGAAATCGGTGCAAAAAGAGATAAACGATAGACCGTTTAAAGTGTTAAAGTTTTGCAAGCCTCGTGATGTTTTTTATACATTTGTGGAAAATGTTGCATTTAGTGCTTGAATCTAGCCTTTAGTTTTTATATGATTTCTGAGCCATTCGGGAGAAATAATTTCCGCCTTGTCTCCTAGCGAAAGAATTTCTTGCATGAAATCGTAGGTAGGATAAATTTCTAACTGAAACAAGCTAAATTCCGAATTTTGTTCTATCTCTTTTTGAGAATGATGCAAAGGCAACGAACGCAGATATGGCACTTGCTCGGCTATGATTTTAAATACAACTTTTTCTCTAGACACATCATTAGAGATAATTACACCGAAATAATCCTCAAAAAAAACGCTCAAATTCTGATTTTTGTCATATTCAAAAGTTTTTTCTCTTTGCACTTCAATATCCTTGATTCTATCGAGTGCAAAAATCAGTAACCGCCCAGGATCATGACTGAAAGCTCCAACGATATACCAGCGATTTTTGAAAAACTTAATTCCGTAAGGATTCAGAACATATCTCCTGCCAGCACTATCACTGAATTTCTGATACACAAACACTATAGGATGATTTCTCTTAATGGCATTAATAATTTCAGGCAAAATTGACATTCCAGCTGGTCGCTCATCAATCAAAATTCGGTTTTTAATGGATTCGTTATCGAGCAAAAGATTGCTCACCGAAATGGTTTCTAATAGCCAATTTCTAATTCCTTTTTTAGCAATCTCTTCTTCCCCTTCCAAATAATATTTATAACCATTTTTGGTTTCGCATTCAATATTTAGGTTAAAAAGTTCCTGCACCTTATTTTTCCATCTATGAAAAGTCCTTATTGGCAAATCTTCTCCTTCACTTAGACTTGAATTTTGCCATTTTTCGTTGAGCTGTTCATAACTAATTTTTTTAGCCCTATAAATCGTATCGACAAGCCAAATATATTGATTAAGTGTATTTTTAGCCATGTTTAAATCTTTAAATCTAATTCCCTCTTTTCTCAAACTTACGAAAATCTGTAATATTTTTATTTTTCGATTTCTTAATTTTCGATACAAAGCTAAAAACAACCTATGCCAAATCGTGGCATGGCTTACATTTTAAACAGAAAAAATCGCAGTAAGAATACTTACTGCGATTTTCGTTTTATAAAAATTTAGTTTTAAACTATTTCACCTCTTCGAAGTCTACATCTTCCACATCGTCTCCGCCGGCGTTTTGTGCATTGCCTGCTCCTGCATCTGGAGTAGGTCCTGCTTGTGCGCCTCCGTTTTCGTTCATGGCAGCGTATAGCTCTTGAGATGTAGCATTCCATGCATTGTTAATTTTTTCCATAGCAGCATCTACTTGTGCTATGTCTTGCGCTTCGTGTGCTTTTTTAAGCTCTGCCAAAGCATCTTCGATTGGTTGTTTTTTGTCTGCACTGATTTTCTCACCGTATTCTTTCAATTGTTTTTCAGTTTGGAAAATCATTTGGTCTGCAGCATTCAACTTATCGATTTTCTCTTTTGCCTCTTTATCTTTGGCAGCGTTTTCTTCTGCTTCTTTTTTCATTCTTTCGATATCGGCTTCAGATAATCCTGATGAAGATTCAATTTTGATTGATTGCTCTTTTCCAGTTCCTTTATCTTTGGCAGAAACTTTCATGATACCATTAGCATCTATATCGAAAGTTACTTCGATTTGAGGAACTCCTCTTGGTGCTGGTGGAATATCTACCAAATCAAATCTACCGATTTCTTTGTTGTCCGCAAACATAGAACGCTCACCTTGTCCTACTCTGATGGTTACTGCTGGCTGATTGTCTGCCGCTGTTGAGAACACTTCAGATTTTTTAGTAGGGATTGTGGTGTTGGCTTCGATAAGTTTTGTGAACACTCCTCCCATGGTTTCAATACCAAGTGAAAGTGGTGTTACATCAAGCAACAATACATCTTTTACATCTCCTGTAAGCACTCCACCTTGGATCGCAGCACCGATAGCTACTACCTCATCTGGGTTTACACCTTTTGATGGTTTTTTGCCAAAGAAGCTTTCTACTTCTTCTTGGATTTTAGGGATTCTTGTAGAACCACCCACCAAGATTACTTCATCGATATCAGAAGCTGAAAGTCCAGCATCTTGTAATGCTTTTCTACAAGGCTCCATTGATCTTTTTACCAAGTCAGCGGTCATATCCTCAAATCTTGCTCTTGATAAAGTTTTCACCAAGTGTTTTGGACCTGAAGGAGTCGCTGTGATATATGGTAAGTTAATTTCTGTTTGGGTAGAAGACGACAATTCAATTTTAGCTTTCTCAGCAGCTTCTTTCAATCTTTGAAGTGCCATAGGATCTTGTCTTAAATCAAAATCTTCGTCTTTTTTAAACTCATCTACCAACCAATCGATGATTTTATCGTCAAAGTCATCACCCCCTAAGTGAGTGTCTCCGTTTGTAGACAATACTTCGAATACTCCGTCTCCTAATTCAAGGATTGAGATATCAAAAGTACCTCCACCTAAGTCATACACAGCCACTTTTTGGTCTTCGTGTTTTTTATCCAAACCATAAGCCAACGCAGCAGCCGTAGGCTCGTTGATGATTCTTTCTACTTTAAGACCTGCAATTTCTCCAGCGTCTTTGGTAGCTTGTCTTTGCTCATCGTTAAAGTAAGCTGGCACAGTGATCACGGCACGAGTTACTTCTTGTCCAAGATAATCTTCTGCAGTTTTTTTCATTTTTTGAAGAATCATTGCAGAAATCTCTTGCGGAGTATATTCTCTGTCATCGATTTTCACTTTTGGAGTATCGTTTGGTCCTTTTACTACTTCGTAAGGAACGCGTTTCACCTCGTTTTGGATTTCAGAGTATTTATCTCCTATAAATCTTTTGATTGAAAAGATGGTTCTGTGCGGGTTGGTTACAGCCTGTCTTTTGGCAGGGTCACCCACTTTTATTTCTCCATTTTCTGTAAATGCAACTACTGATGGGGTTGTTCTTTTCCCTTCAGCATTTGGGATTACGGTAGGATCGCTACCTTCCATTACAGCCACACAAGAGTTGGTGGTACCTAAATCTATTCCTATTATTTTACTCATATTCTTAATTTTATTTAGTTAAATTTCTTTTTTAATTGATTAAATTATTTGCTTTCTCTAAGACAAAACCTATACCATTCCATTTTTTATTATTTTTTTGAAAATTTTACCGCCCACGCAAGACATTTTGTCATAAATTAAATTTATCTTTGGCTCCTAATTACTAAAAATGACATTTTTATTATGCTAAAAAGACACCCTATCTCAAACAAGATGGTTAGGCAACTATTTATCATTGCCTGTATTTTATTTTTAGGCTATTTTATCTCTAGAGAACTAGCTCCATACATTTCTGGAATCTTGGGAGCCATCATTATGTTTGTGCTCACCAAAGGCTGGATGCGAAAAATGGTGGGCTGGGGTATGAAACGCTGGTTAGCAGCAAGTATTTTAATGCTTTTCACCTTTATTGTTGTGTTGTTACCCATTGCAGGAATCGCCCTTTTGCTCACCAATCGCGTGAAGGATATTATACAAAATAATGATCGATATACTGAGCTTTTCCTTAACAAATTGCACGCTCTAGAGCAATATTTAGACATAGATATTTCTAGCAGAATCAAGGAATCGAATCCCGAACCTTTGATTACAAAAGTAGTTCAAGGAGCTTCTAACAATACGCTAGAAATGACTGTGGTGTTTGGTATTTTTGTGTTTCTATTATACTTTATGCTTATCAATTTTGATAAGATTAAAGACCAAATTCAATCTTATTTACCACTTGGGGACAAAAACTTCAACCGCATTAGCAAAGAATCCATAGAAATGGTAAAATCAAACGCCATTGCGATTCCTATGGTGGCACTTTGCCAAGGAGTTGTGGCATTAATCGGATTCTGGATTTTCGACGCTCCTACACCTATTTTCTGGTTCGCCGTTACCACGGTGGGCTCTGTTATCCCATTTATCGGGACTGCCATAGGGCTAGTTCCAGTGGTTTTAATCATGTATTACCAAGGCGATACAGCAGGCGCGATCTGGCTAGCACTTTATGGAATCATCGTCGTAGGCTCCACCGATAATCTTTTTAGAATTGTTGTTCAAAAATCTTTGGCAGAAATTCACCCACTAGTTACTCTTTTTGGAATCATTGTTGGGATTCCGCTATTTGGTTTCTTGGGATTAGTCTTTGGTCCTTTGTTAATCAGCCTTTTCCTACTATTTTTAAAAATTTATCGAGAAGAGTATTTTGATAAAAAATTCAAGTTTTGGGATTAGTTTCTGATTTAGACACATTTTTTAATAAAAAAATTCTTGTGGCTACCAGCGGTGGGGCAGATAGCATGGTTTTATTGCACCTGCTGCACTCGCACGATATAAAAGTGGCAGCTGCTCATATGAATTTTAATTTAAGACCTAAAGATTGCGACAAAGACCAAGCCTTGGTCAAATCTTTTTGCAAAGAATATGGAATTGATTTTTTCACAAAATCGGTTGACACCAAATCTTTTAAAAAAGAAAATAAACTCTCTACCCAAATGGCTGCGAGAGAGCTACGCTATGCTTGGTTTCGAAAAATTATAGAAAAACAGCATTTTGATTGTTTGGCTACGGCTCATCACTTGGACGACAATATCGAGACTTTAATCATCAATCTTTTGCGAGGTTCTGGCATTGAAGGCGTTGCGGGAATGGAAATATTTAACAATGGTATTTGGCGACCTTTGTTAAAAACCACCAAAAAGCAAATTCTGGAATATGCCATTGCACATAATATTCCCTGGAGAGAGGATAAAAGCAATGCAGAAAATGATTATTTACGCAATCACTTGCGCAATGTGGTTTTGCCTGAATTAGAGGAAAAATGCCCCGAATATCGTTTTGGTTTTGAAAAAAGCATTAATTTTCTGCAACAAGACGAAATGATTATAGATAATCACATTCAAGCATTAAAAGATAAATTATTTAGCCCCAACACCGATAATTCGATTTTTATTAAAATTAAAGAATTAAGCGAATTAATTCCGCTAGACACTTATCTTTTTCATTTATTTAAAACTTATGGTTTCACTGCTCCTCAGGAAATCAAAAAGCTAATTTATGCCGAAAACAGTGCCGAAATTGCTAACGAAAATTATCGTTTAATCAAAGATCGCAAGCATTTAATCTTGACTAAAAATGAAAAAATCGATTTTGATGCAATTTATTTCTTAGCCTTGAATGAAGAAATCCATAAGCCATTCTCGTGGAAATTCACTTTAGACCAAAATAAAAATTCGCAAAATTTAATTACATTTGATGCCGATAAAGTTTCTTTTCCGCTGAAATTAAGAAAACCACAAAATGGCGATTTCTTTTATCCTGCGGGAATGAACGGCAAAAAGAAACTGAGCAAGTTTTTTAAAGATTTAAAATTAAATAAATTACAAAAAGAAAAAACTTGGGTACTCACTACTGCCAACGATGAGATTATGTGGGTGGTGGGAATGCGCCAAGACCAAAGATTTACAATAAACAAGAATACTGAACTATGTTTGAATTTACAAAAATTAGACTAAGTCTTTTATTTACCATCATTTGTGGATTTGCACTGGCTCAAATGCTCAATCCAGTCCACTGGAAAACCGAGCAAAAAACGCTTGAAAATGGCAATTACCAATTAATTTTCACAGCAACGATGGATGCGGGCTGGCACATCTACTCTATCCAGCACCCTGAGGGTGGCGTGGGGATTCCAACTTCATTTGATTGGAAGAAAAATAAAGATTATGAACTCGTAGGTAAAATAAAAGAAAGCGGGAAATTACACGATGAATTTGTGCCTGCGTTCAACGAACAACATAAATTCTACGAAAACAAAGTAACCTTTACCCAAGAGGTAAAAGCACTCAAAGACACCAAAGTTGCCGTAGATGTAACTTTCCAAGCTTGTGATGACTCTCGTTGCATAGCTCCTGATTACAAGGAATTTAGCTTTGATTTAAAAGCTTCTGCAGCTTCTGCTAACGCAACACAAGAAACTACCGTAGCAGAAAACACGCAAACCGAAACACAGCCTGCAACTGTAGACTCTGCTTTATTAAACGAAAATGCAGGGGCTTTCACCGTTGATACTATTCAGCAAAATAAAACAGATGTAACATCTGCCACGCACAAAGAAGCACAGAAACAAGAAAAGAAAAAAGGATTATTTGATATTTTCATTCTTGGACTTTTAGGTGGATTTGCCGCCTTGTTGATGCCTTGCTTGTTCCCTATGATTCCGCTAACGGTGAGTATGTTTACCAAACAAAGCAAAACACGCGGTTCGGGGATTTTCAAAGCATTTGTTTACGGTGTTTCAATCATTACCATTTATGTAGGTTTAGGCTTATTAGTTACCTTAATTTTTGGGGCAAGTGCCTTAAACGAAATTGCTTCGCACCCTGTTTTGAACTTTGCATTTTTTGTTATTTTCATTATTTTCGCTGTTTCATTCTTTGGCGCGTTTGAAATTACTTTACCTTCTAAATGGATTAACAAAGCCGACAAAAACGCTGACAAAGGGGGATACATTGGTATCTTCTTTATGGCTCTTACTTTGGTGCTCGTTTCATTCTCGTGTACAGGACCTATCGTAGGGACTTTATTGGTAGAATCAGCCCGTGGCGGACAAATTCTTGCGCCTGCCATTGGAATGTTTGGATTCTCATTTGCTTTGGCATTGCCATTTACTTTATTTGCTATTTTCCCAAGCTGGTTAAATTCATTGCCAAGCTCAGGAGGCTGGCTTAACACAGTAAAAGTTTGTCTTGGTTTTATTGAATTGGCTTTTGCAATGAAATTCTTGTCAAACGCAGATATGGTGCTAGACTTGCACTGGCTTGAGAGAGAAATTTTCGTAGCCGCTTGGGTAGCGATTTTCTTTGTCATGGGATTATACTTATTAAATGTTTTCCGCATGCCATTGGATAGCGTAACAGAGCGTATCGGCACACCGAGATTATTATTTGCCTTAGTCAGCTTTGTGATTGTATTTTATTTATTACCTGGTATTTGGGGCGCACCGCTTAAAATTGTAGACGGCTTGATTCCTCCTCAGATTTATAGCGAATCCCCAATGGGACTTTCTGGTCGTGTAAGCTCCACTTCCAGCGAAGCAAGCGATTTGCCACCAAACGCACATTATGGCCCGCACCAAATTCCAAGTTTTCATGATTTAGATGATGCCTTTGCTTATGCCAAAAAGGTAAACAAACCTGTGATGCTTGATTTTACGGGAAAAACTTGTGCCAACTGCCGCCGTGTGGAGGGAAATGTGTGGAGCAATCCAAAGGTGAAAGAAAAATTGAGCAACGATGTGGTTTTGGCTTCCTTGTATGTAGATAGCTTTGAAAAATTGCCAGAAGCTGAACAAGTTTTTTCTGAAGAAAAAGGCAGAAAACTTAAAACTTTAGGCGATAAATGGACAGCTTTGCAGATTAAAGAATTTAAATCAAATTCTCAGCCATTGTACATCATCATCGATCCTGATTTTAACCGATACAACGAACCTATCGGGGCGGAACTTGATCCCGAAAAATATTTGAATTGGCTAGAAGAAGGGATTCAAAAATTTAAGAATAAATAAATTTTAAAAACCATAAAAAAGGCGATTTCAAAATGAAATCGCCTTTTTTCTTTAGCTTAAAAGCTTAATTCTTCACCGACTGAATAAAGCTTTTAGCCTTATCTTTCCAATCTTTGTTTTCAAGCAAAATCTTTACAAAAGCTGTCCCGATGATTCCACCATCGGCTTTCTGGGTTACTTTTTCAAAATCAGCTTTATTCTTAATCCCAAAACCTATCATCACGGGATTATTAAGATTTAATTTTTGCAATCTATCCAAATAAGCCTCGTTATTAATCTGCTTTTCGGCATTGCCCGTGGTGGACGATGAGCTCACAGCATACACAAAACCAGAGCTTAAACTGTCTAAATATTTGATACGCTCGTCTGAAGTTTCGGGCGTTACCAAAAAAGTGAAATTTAAATTATATTTTTGAAGGATTGCACCGTATTTTTTCTCAAATTCCACGGGTGGCAAATCAGGCAAAATCAAACCAGAAATTCCATTTTCGGCACATTTTTTACAAAAATTCTCAAACCCAAATTGCAAAACGGGATTCAAGTATCCCATCAGAATTTTGGGAATCGTTACTGTTTCTTTAATCGTAGCCAATTGCTCAAACAATTTTTCAATCGTCATTCCGTTGGCAAGGGCTTTCATGTGCGCATCTTGAATCACAGGACCATCTGCCACGGGATCAGAATACGGAATTCCAATTTCAAGCATATCAGCACCCGCCTCTTGTGCCACACGCGCAATTTCTGCCGTGTCTTCCAAAGCTGGCATTCCTGCTGTGAAATATATATTTAATTTTTTCATTTCTTTAGGTTTAAAATTCGTTCATTTTTTTCAAATAAGTCGCCATGTCTTTGTCTCCTCTTCCGCTTAAACAAATTACCACAACATCGTCTTTTTTAAAGTTTTTCTTAGGTAAAATCGCAAGTGCATGCGAGCTTTCGAGTGCTGGGATTATTCCTTCTTCTCTCGTTAATTCATAAGCTGCTTTCAATGCTTCATCATCTGATACAGGAATAAATTCTGCTCGTTTTTGCGTAAATAAATTAGCGTGCATAGGTCCAATTCCTGGATAATCTAATCCTGCCGAAATAGAATAAGGCTCAATCACTTGTCCATCTTTAGTTTGCATAACCAAACTCTGGAACCCGTGCAAAACTCCCACCGTACCTAAAGCCGTAGTCGCTGCCGTTTCGCCAGAATCAACACCAAGTCCGCTCGCTTCTGCTCCGATAATTTTCACCGATTCTTCGTTTACAAAATGGTAAAATGTTCCTGCGGCATTACTTCCACCTCCCACGCAAGCAATCACATAATCAGGATTTTCTCGTCCGATTTTTTCGTTTAATTGCTTTTTGATTTCCTCCGAAATCACACTTTGAAATCTCGCCACCATATCAGGGAAAGGGTGAGGCCCCACGGCACTCCCAATGATGTAGTGTGTAGTTGTTGGATTATTGATCCAATCTCTCAACGCCTCATTTACAGCGTCTTTTAGCGTTTTAGAGCCCGAAGTTGCAGGCACTACCTTCGCACCGAGCATTTCCATACGAGCCACATTGGGTGCTTGTCTTTCAATATCGACTGCGCCCATGTAAACAATGCATTCCATATCGAGCAAAGCACAAGCCGTAGCCGTAGCCACGCCGTGTTGTCCTGCGCCCGTTTCGGCAATAATTCTATGTTTTCCCAATTTTTTGGCTAAAAGTGCTTGCCCCAGCGCATTATTGATTTTATGCGCCCCCGTGTGGTTTAAATCTTCGCGCTTGAGATAAATTTGTGCTCCATATTTTTCGCTTAATTTTTTAGAAAAATACAGTGGCGTCTCGCGCCCCACATAGTTTTTAAGCAAATCATTAAATTCGTTTTTAAACGATTCGCTCTCTATGATTTTCAAATAATTTTCTTGCAATTCTTGCACATTGGGGTAGAGCATTTCAGGGACAAATGCACCTCCAAATTCTCCATAATAGCCGTTTTTATCTGGATTTCTATAATTCATTTTGTTTTATTTTATTGTTTTCTTGTTTAAAAATTCTTTATTTTCGCATTCCTACAAGCCATTTATACAATCCTACTGGTCATTTTTCTATTTCTACACGCTATTCTTGCACTCCTACCATTCATTCTTCTATTCCTACACGCTATTCTTTGATAAATTATCAATTTTATGAACTCCTACCGTGCATTCTTCTACTCCTCAAAATCATTTATTGAAAAAAATACCAAAAATTCTTATTTTCTTTATCGCTATACTTTCATTAGCTCCTTCATTTGTGCTATAAGTTCCAGATCTTTCACCCCTGCCGAAATCTCAAATTTACTATTGATGTCCAAGGCAAACGGTTTGGGGTTTAGATTTTTAGCTTGGGCTAAATTATTTAAACTTACGCCTCCGCTTAAAAAATACTTTTGGTCTGTTTTCACTTGATTTAAAAGTTGCCAATCAAAAGTTTTCCCCGTTCCGCCATAGGCTTTAGAATCGGTATCGAAAAGCAAAAAATCGATATTTTGATGATTTTTGGGCAAGTTTAAATTTTCTCCCACTCTACAAACTTTGATGATTTTTACTTCAGGATTTAATTTTTCTCTCAAATTTTGGAGATACATTTCGTCTTCATCGCCATGCAATTGCA
Source organism: Ornithobacterium rhinotracheale DSM 15997 (assembly GCF_000265465.1). NCBI lineage: Bacteria > Pseudomonadati > Bacteroidota > Flavobacteriia > Flavobacteriales > Weeksellaceae > Ornithobacterium > Ornithobacterium rhinotracheale. The sequence goes on along the minus strand of NC_018016.1, from coordinate 1,543,416 downwards.
CCAAATTTAAATTTGCCGTATTTACAATTTTAAGCAATTGGGCTAAATCTTCGTTTACAAACACCCCCACTTTTTGCGAAAATGGAATTTCTGCGATTTTTTCAAGGCTTAAATGGTTGAGCACATAGCGTGGCGATTTAGGATAAAAAATAAATCCCAAATAATCCACCCCAAGAGCCATAAGCTCTTGGATTTGTTCCATTTGAGTGAGCCCGCAAACTTTTAGTTTCATGGTTGAATCGCTTGGATAAAGTTTTTAAAAGTCTCTTCTGGCTGGTTCGTTTTCATAAAATATTCGCCCATCAAAAATGCATCAAAACCATTCTTTTTTAATTCCAAATAAATCTCGGGCGAGTAAATAGCACTTTCAGCCACGCTCAAAACCTCGGCTGGCAACTCGTTTCGCATACGAATTGCGTGCTGATAATCTACCTCAAAAGTGTTTAAATTTCGGTTATTGATGCCTACCATTTTCACTTTGTTATAATATTTTGAGAAATCCTCTCCACCATAAAATTCAAGCAAAACTTGCAATCCTAAATCCTTGGCATAATCGGTTAAATCCTTGATTTGATTTCGTTCTAAAATATTAGCAATTAGCAAAACGGCGTCTGCACCAAAGGCTTTGGCTTGATATAATTGATACGGATCTAAAATAAAGTCTTTGCGCAACAAAGGCAAACCGTATTTTCGGGCATTTTTTAAATCCTCCAAACTGCCGCCAAAGAAATGCGAATCTGTGAGCACCGAAACACAAGCAGCCCCGCATGCTTTATAAATCGGGACAATATCTTCTACTTTTGCCCCAATATTGATATCGCTTTTGGACGGAGATTTTCTTTTAAATTCGGCAATGATCCCAAATGGATCTTCTTTTAAATGCCAAGCAAAATTCATGCTCTTGCGATGAAAATGCTTGCGATCCATCAATTCTTCTACCGAGATTCTTCGTTTCTCGAATTCGATTTCCTCCTTTTTATGCGCTACGATTTTATCTAAAATGCTCATTGGTTTTTAATTAATTGTTGAAGTGATTGCAAAGCTTTTCCGTTCATTAGGCTTTCCTCTGCCATGGCTCGGCAGGTGGCAAAATCTCCGAATTTATTGGTATTTTCTAAGGCTAAAGCCGCATTGGTAATTACGACTTCGTTCTGTGCCTTTGTCCCTTTTCCTTCTAAAATGTTTTTGAAAATTTGCGCTGCTTCCTCGGTGGTATTTCCGCCATATAATTCTTCGGCTTTTACTTTTTGGCTTAAAAGCTCTTGCGGATTTAGAAGCTTAGTACCTTTCTCTGTGGTGATGACCGATTCGCCTGTGAGCGAAATTTCGTCGTAGCCCTCAAGCGAATGCACAATCATAAAATGCTCCTCGCGCTCCTGCAATAAGTAATTATAAATTCGTCCCATTTCTGAATTAAATACCCCCAGCATGGAATGCTTAGGTTTGGCAGGATTTACAAGTGGCCCCACCATATTAAAAAATGTGCGAAAACCTAAATTTTTACGAATCGGTGCAACTTTCCCCAACGACGGATGAAATTTTGGTGCGTGCATAAAACAAATATTAGCCTCGCTAAGCTGTCGTTGCAAAGCGGCTTCGTCATTGGTAAATTCATAACCCATATGAGCCATAACATTGGACGAGCCTGAAACCGATGACGAACCATAGTTTCCGTGTTTTGCCACTTTCTGCCCAGCTCCAGCCACGACAAAACATGCCAAAGTCGAAATATTAAAAGTATTTTTGCCATCGCCCCCCGTTCCCACAATATCGACTAAATCTCTTGTGCCGAGATTAATGGGGTGAGCCATCTCTATCAAAGCATCAGAAAAACCTCTCAATTCCTCGATTCTTATGCTACGCATCATCATTACAGTGATGAAAGATGTGATTTCTGCATCATTGAACACGCCTTGCGGAATCTGCAACATAATGGACTTTGCTTCTTCGTAGTTTAGCGTGTTGTAGCTGAACAAATATTGGAGTATTTCTTTCATTTTTTAGTTTTAATATATTCTATAAAATTGCGCATCATTTGTTTTCCTTGCGGTGTCAAAATACTTTCTGGGTGAAATTGAACTGCCTCGATTGGATATTCACGATGTTTTAAAGACATGATTTCGCCTCCTTCGTCAGTAGAAGTAATTACCAATTCTTCTGGGAAATCCGCTGGATTTACAACCCAACTGTGGTATCTCCCCACAGGGATTGGTGATTCTAAATTTTCATATAACACAGTTTTTTCTTCAGCCAAAACTAAATTACTGGCTACGCCATGATGCACTTTAGAAAGATTTTTTAAACTTCCACCAAAAGCCTCTGCAATGGCTTGCATGCCCAAACAAACGCCTAAAATCGGTTTTTTACCAACATATTCTTTAATCACATCGATTAAAATTCCCGCCTCAGACGGAACTCCTGGACCTGGAGAGAGTACTAGTAAATCATAATTATTAATTTCCTCAAGGCTTATTTGGTCATTTTTTTGCACCTCTATGGTATCATTCTCCGAAATTATATCTTCTAAGTAATGTACCAAATTATAAGTAAAAGAATCGTAATTATCAAATAATAATATTTTCATGGTAGTATCATTAAAGTTTTTCAGCTTTGTCTATCGCTTTGGTCAAAGCCCCCAATTTATTTAGCACTTCTTTTCGTTCATTTTCAGGAATTGATTTTTCTACAACTCCCGCCCCTGCTTGGTAATGCAATTTATTTTCTTTGGCTAAAAACGAGCGAATCGTTATCGCTTTATTCACACTTCCATTTAGCCCCACAAAACCGATACACCCGCCATAATATTCTCGAGAAGTGGGTTCTAATTGGTCTATAATTTCAAGTGCTCTGTGTTTAGGCGAGCCACTTAAAGTTCCTTGTGGAAAAGTTCCTGCAATTAAATCAAACGGATTTTCAGATTTTGTAAAATCCCCCTTCACTTCGCTCACCATGTGTATCACATGCGAAAACCACTGAATTTCTTTATACTTCGTTACACGCACATTTTTGCAAAACTTGCTTAAATCATTTCTTGCCAAATCCACAAGCATAGTGTGTTCCGCATTCTCTTTCTCGTCACTTAATAAATTTTTAGATAACTCGGCATCTTGGCTATCGTTGCCTGTGCGTTTAAAAGTCCCTGCAATGGGGTGAATTTTTGCCTCACCATCTTGAAGCATAATTTGACTTTCTGGACTTGAACCAAAAATTTTATAATCAGTATAATCAAAATAATATAAGTACGGAGATGGATTAATGCTACGCAAAGCACGATACACTTGAAACTCATCACCCTCGTATGACTGAGAAAATCTTCGACTCAATACAATTTGAAAAACATCTCCTCTTAAACAATGTTGAATGCCTTTATTTACTAAATCTAAATAATTTTCATCTGTTTGATTAGAAGTTTCATT